>NZ_BAAATJ010000013.1:0-158361 GCF_039533345.1 Streptomyces glaucosporus
GAGGCGCCCACGGCGCCGGGGGCGGGCGGTTTCGCGTCTCCGGAAGGGACCGGCCCGGTCAGGCCGGGACGGCGGCGGCCGTTTCCGGGGTGTCGGAGGGCCGGCCGCCGCGCATCCGGCCGGCCAGGTCGAGGAAGGCCGAGACGGCGGGGGAGAGCCAGCCGTTGTTCGGCAGCAGGGCCTGCACGTGCATCAGGGCGCCGGGCAGGGAGTCGATCACCGTCAGTCCGTCCGGCGTCAGGCCGCAGCCGACCGCGGCCTGCGGGATCATGGCGATGCCCAGTCCGCAGCTCGCCATGCTGAGGGCGCCGCGGGTGGAGCCGGTCTCCATGACGGTCGGCGCACTTCCGTGGAGCGCCGTCAGGTGGCGAGGCAGGAGACTCTGGGAGGCACAGTCGGGGTCCACGACCAGGACCCTCTCCATCGGGGAGGGGGCCCCCGGCCGGGGCGAGGCCGGGCCGACCGGCACGAAGGGGACGGGGAACAGCACCCGGCGGAGCATGTCGCCCGCTGTACCGTCCTGTCGGTCGCCGGGGTCGCGGATGAAGCAGAGTCCCACGTCCACGCCTCCGGAGGCCACCGTGGCCTCCATGTCCCTGGCGCACACCACCTTCAGCGAGACGTGGACCCTGGGGTACCGGTAACGGCACTCCCGGAGTATCTCCTGTAGTTCGTAGTCCATGAGGGGGGCGGTCGCCCCCACTACTACCCGCCCGGAGGGTTCGCCATTGTTCTTGAGCGCGACGGACATCTCGTCCATGAGACTTAAGATCTGCTTGACGTAGGCGCGGAATGTCTCACCGGCGGGCGTGAGGCGGACGCCGTGCGGCAGACGATGAAAAAGCGGGTAACCCACCCTGCTCTCCAATGACCTCACATGGGAGGTCACGCTCGACTGGGAGTATCCGAGATTCCTGGCGGTTTTTGTCAGGCTGCCGGTTCTGGCCACTTCCCAGAATGTTCTGAGCTGATAGACGGAGAAGTCCATGCGAAACCCCCCACAGATGTCCCAGTGGTTCGCACGGTTGCGAGCGGAGCGCCGGCCCGGACTCGGTCCGCGGTCGGTGGGGCAACAGGCACCCGGCCTGTCCCCTGAGCCCCCTCGGCGGCCGTCCGTCCGGCTCGCCGCTTCAACCGCACCGTCTCCGACTCGACGCCCCACGCCCCGTGGAGCGAACCCGTGTTCGACGTTGGCCTGTTCCTCGCAGCAGACGAAACGCTAGCACCACGATTAGAGCATTAGGAGTTGACAGTGGCAAAACCCCGTGTGATGGGCAGTGATGGGAGGGGGCGCTCCGAGCCGCTGCCCGTCGAGTTCGCCAACACCCTGTCCGCGGACAGGGGTGCCCCCGTGGAGGGGCTCGGGACGCCTGCCGACCTGGGGGCGTGGCTGCGGCGCCACCGCAGCCTGTTCCCCGAGCCCGGTCTCCCGCCGGGGGACACGGTGCTCCGCGTCAGCGAGCAGCAGCTGTGCCACGCGCGTGACCTGCGCGACTCGGCCCGGCGCCTGATCGAGGCGAGGATAGAGCGGAGGGCTCCCGATCCGTGGGACGTCGCGCACGTCAACCGTGCCTCCGGCATGTGCCAGTCGTGGCCCGTCCTGGTCTGGCCGGACGCCCGGACGCCCGGCGCGGAGCTGTTCCGCACCGCGGATGCCGTCACTCACTCGCTGGGGCTGATCGCCCGGAGCCTGGTGCTCCTCCTGACGGGGAGCCAGGGCGCGCTCCTGCGCAGCTGCCAGGCCCCGGGGTGCGTGCTGTTCTTCTACCGGCACCACCCCCGCCGCGCATGGTGCTCGAGCGGCTGCGGCAACCGCGCGCGGGTGGCCCGGCACCAGGCGAGGCACCGCGGCGGACACGGAAAGTGACCAGCGGCCTGCCGGCGCGCGGTGATGGAAACGCAAGAATTCACCGGCCGACAACGTCCGTCCAACGCTGCCGACACCCTGCGGACCCTCATCGAACAGGCTGATGGCAGGTATCGGCGACGCAGTGCGAGCAGCGCCCTCCGCGTCGTTAGCGTCCTCTGCGTGCCCTGTCGCGGGGCGGCGCCGGCAGTGTCGGCAATTGCCGGCGTCGCCCCGCCGAGCAGGGCGCCCCCGACCCACGAAAGGAGTACTCGCATGCCCGGAACCGCCTCACCGCGCCGCCGGACCCTGCTCAAGGCCGCCGCCACGGCCCTGGCGGTCGGCACCCTGGTGTCCGCCGCGCCCACCGCCGCGGCCACCGACACCGCACCGGCCACCACCGACCGCGTCATCTACTGGAACCGGGTGCTCCTGGACGCCTTCCGCCAGGTCGGCGGCCACCCCGGCCCGCTCACCCGCGGCGGGGCCATGCTCAACACGGCCCTCTACGATGTCGCCAACTCCATATCCGGAGGGGGCAAGCCCTACCTGACCGACGTGCCCGAGGCCCGCAACAGGCACGCCTCCCTCAACACCGCCCTCGACTACGCCGCCTACCACGCGCTCGAAGGCGCCTACCCCCAGCTCGACTTCAGCGGCGAGCTCGCGGACGCCCTCTCCCTGCCCGACTCCAGCACCGGCTCCCACCGGACGTTCGGCGAGACGCTGGGCACCAAGGTCGGCAAGGCCATCGTCGCCGCCCGCGCCGACGACGGCTCGAACGACACGACGCCGTACAACCAGGTCAACGAGCCGGGCTACTGGCGGCCGACCACTCCGGGCGCGCAGCCCGCCGGCGCCAACTGGGGCAAGGTCAAGCCCTGGGTGCTGAAGAGCGGTTCGCAGTTCCGCCCGGGTAACCCGCTGGGCTTCGGCAGCATGAAGGAGCTGCTGGCCAGCGACGAATACGCGGAGCAGGTCAACGAGGTCAAGCGGCTGGGCGGCGCGAACTCCACCGAGCGCACCGCCGAGCAGACCGAGATCGCCCGCTTCTGGGCCAACGACGCGGACGGCACCTACAAGCCGGTGGGCCAGCAGTACGAGCACGCCATCATCATCCAGCAGAGCCTGCGGCCCAATGACACCTCGTACCGGACGTCGAAGCTGTTCGCCCTGCTCTCGGTGACCCTGGCCGACGCGGCCATCTCCATCTGGGACTCGAAGTACACCACCAACCTGTGGCGTCCGGAGTCGGCGATCAAGCTCGCCGACACCGACTACACCGACAAGACCGTCGCCGACCCGGACTGGAAGCCGCTGTCCTCCACCCCGGCCGGCGTCCACTTCTCGCCGTCCTTCCCGAGCTACTCGTCCGGTCACTCGGGCATCGCGGCGGCCTGGGCCGGGATCCTGCGGGCCTACTACGGCACCGACAACATCAAGTTCACCGGCACCACCGACGATCCGCAGGCCGTCGGGGTCACCCGCACCTTCACCAGCCTGAGCCAGGCCGCGCAGGAGAAGGCCGACAGCCGTCTGTACGCCGGCGTCCACTTCCGCATGGACAACGACGCCGCGCTGCGGCAGGGCTACGCGATCGCCCGGTACGTCCACGACAACGCCTTGAAGTGATTCCCACCGGCCGCGTCCCGGATTCCTCCGCGGTGGCGCGGCCCGGCTCCGTCTCCCCGCTGAAGGCCGCCTCGGCCCGCGGCGGGGAGGCCTCGGCGTCCGGTCAGGTCCGGCGGCGGTCGTGGTGGCGCGCGACCCGCACCCGGTTGCCGCAGCCGGGGGTGCACCACTCCCGGCGCCGGTGGGCCCTGACGAAGTACAGGATGCAGCCCGGGGCGGCGCAGGCGCGTACGTCGTGCCGATGCGGGCCCGCCAGCAGCTCGACGCCGGAGACGGCCACCACGCCCAGGAGGGCCAGGTACGGGTCCGTCTCGGCCCAGCGCACCACCGGACCCGGCTCCCCGGGGCGCCCGAGTTCGGGCCAGTTCACGGCCAGCCGGGCGCCCCGGTTCACCACGGTGACCGCCTGTTCGTCGTAGGGCTCCTCCGCGGTGCAGGCGCGGCTCAGCTCCCTCAGCGCCTCGCGGAGCCGCCGGAACTCCTCCAGGTGGAAGGCCGTCGCGGAGGCGGACGCCCGCTCGGCCAGTTCCCGGGGGAGCGCCTCGGCGTGCTCCTCGACCCAGAGGTCCAGATCGGCCGGGGTGGACAGCGCGTCGACGAGGTCGCCGCGCAGCCCGCCCTGGATGAACGTGGTGTTCACCAGGTCCAGTGCCAGTGGTTCCCCGGTCAGAGGCGGCCGGGGTGTCTGCCTGTTCTGCGTTTCTGCCGCCCTCCCAAGGTCCGGGTTGCTGCCTTGAACTCGATAATGCCATACTCCCGCTCTAACGGGTTAGATGGGCTCCAGCCCATTAGATGAGAGACGGCGAGCGAACTGGAGGTCTCACCGTGACAGCAGAACCGTCTGTCGGCACCGCGGCGGCTCCGGCCCACGCGACGGCGTCGGCTCCGGCCCACGCGACGGCGGCGGCTCCCGCCCAGGCGGCGGCTCCCGCCCAGGCGGCGTCGGCCGCTGCCCCCGGGTGGCTGAGCAGCAGGGCGCCGGCGCGTCCGCCCGCCCTCACCGCCGCCGTGGCGACCGCCGGCTCGGTGGCCGCCCTGGTCCTCCTGGTGGCCATCGGCGCCTGGCTGGACCAGGTCTGGTTGATCCCTCCGCTCGCGGCCAGTTCCGCCCTGGTCTTCGGGGCCCCCGCCCTGCCCCTCGCCCAGCCGCGCAGCGTCGTCGGAGGGCAGTTGCTGTCCGCGCTGACCGGGTTCGCCGTCCTGGCGGTGGCCGGGGACTCCGCGTGGGCGGCCGCGGCGGCGGGCGGTCTCGCGCTCGGTGTGATGATGCTGGCCCGTACTCCCCACTCGCCCGCGGCGGCCACCGCCGTGATCGTCGTGGCCCAGTCGCCCGGGCCGCTGCCCTTCCTGGTCCTGCTGGCCGCCGCGTCGGCGGTCCTGGTCGCCGTCGGCGTCGCGGTCGGCCGCCTCCGCACGGCCACCCGCTACCCCGCCTACTGGTGGTGAGGGGCCCCTCGTGGGCCCCTCGCCCGACCCGTCCGGAGGATTGAGATGACCAGCCGCTACGCCCAGGTCGCCTTCACCCGGAACGTTCGTCGCCACCAGGAGGCGCACGGCAGCCGCAGGGCCTACTCGCGCATGGAGCAGGGGCCGGCGGAGGCGGACCTGCTGGGTCCCGAGGAGATCGGGTTCATCGCCGAGCGCGACAGCTTCTACCTGGCCAGCGTCAGTGAGACCGGCTGGCCCTACGTCCAGCACCGGGGCGGCCCGCGGGGGTTCCTCCACGTCCTCGACCCCGGCACGCTCGCCTTCGTCGACTACCGGGGTAACCGCCAGTACATCACCGTCGGCAACCTCGACCACGACGACCGGGTCTCCCTGCTGCTCATGGACTACCCCGCACAGGCCCGCCTGAAGGTCTACGGGCGGGCCCGTGCCGTGGACCCGCCGGAGGCGGGGGACCTCATCGCCCGGCTGTACCCGGCCGGCGTCCGCAGCCCGGCCGAGCGCCTGATCGTCGTCGACGTGGAGGCGTACGACTGGAACTGCCCCCAGCACATCACCCCGCGCTACACCGCCGAGGAGGTCGAGAGGGCCGTGGCGCCACTGCGGCGGCGCCTGGAGGAACTCGAACGCGAGAACGCCGCTCTGCGGAGCGGCGGCGCCTCGGCGCTCGCCACGTCTCCCCGCACCGGAGGACAGTGACCGCATGCAGACGGACCCGACCGCGACCGACGCCTACCTGGCCCACAACCGTGCCCGTGCCACGGGGCCACGGGACCTCCTCCCCATGCCCCCCGCCCGCCACACCGCCGTCGTCACCTGCATGGACGCACGGCTGGACGTCTACGCGCTCCTCGGTCTCTCGGTGGGCGACTCGCACGTCTTCCGCAATGCCGGCGGCGTCGTCACCGACGACGTCATCCGCTCCCTGGCCGTCAGCCAGCGGCTGCTGGGCACCCGGGAGATCGTCATCATCCACCACACCGACTGCGGCATGGCGACCTTCACCGACGAGGACTTCCTCGCCTCCCTGGAGCGGGACGCCGGCGCCCGGCCCGACTGGGTTCCCGGGTGCTTCACCGACCCCGTGGACAGCGTCCGGGCCTCCATCGCCCGGGTGCACGCCAGCCCCTTCGTCCCCCACAAGGAGTCCGTGCGCGGTTTCGTGCTGGACTTGAGGACGGAACTGCTCGAGGAAGTCCACGCCGGGGTCCCGGTGGGCTGAGTGCCCCGGGCCGTGCCACCGCCCCGGTGAACCGGGCCCCGGTATGCGGGAGGCCCCCGCGAGTCACGTCCTCGCGGGGGCCTCTCCTTGTGCGCCTGCTCCGTGAAGGGTGAGAAGACGATCACGAGCGGGACACCGTGGGCCCGCCCGGGTCAGGGGGCGATCAGCAGGCCGGTGCTCGTGCTCGACCAGCCGGGCCGGCGCCTCGCCCGCCGGGTCGGCCGGGGAGGACGCCGCGAGTCATTCCCCCGCCTCGGCGGTGGGCGGCCCGCCCACGTCGACGTGCCGGCGCGGCCCGTACGGCACGGGCGTCCACGGCTCGCTCACGGCGCCGCCGGGGAGCCGGACGGGACGGGCGGGGCGGGCGGAACGGGCGGTGCGGCGGGCAGGTAGACGATGTTGGGGACGCCCGTGGCGGGGTGGACGCCGACGTGGGCGCGCACCCCGTAGACGTCCGCGAGCAGCTCCTCGGTCAGCACCTCGGCCGGGGGGCCCGAGGCGGCCACGCGGCCGTCCTTCAGCACGTACAGCCGGTCGCAGCACCAGGCGGCCAGGTTGAGGTCGTGGAGCACCAGCAGGTTGGTGGTGCCCAGCGACCTCACCAGGGCCAGCACCTCCAGCTGGAAGCGGATGTCCAGGTGGTTGGTGGGTTCGTCCAGCAGGAGCAGCCCCGGTTCCTGGACGAGCGCGCGGGCGATCAGCACCCGCTGCCGCTCGCCGCCCGACAGCTCCTCGAAGCGGCGTTCCGCCAGGCCGGCGCAGCCGACGCGGCGCAGCGCCCCGGCGACGAGCCGGGCGTCGCCGGGCCCGTCCTGCTCCCAGAACCGCTTGTGCGGCCCGCGGCCCATGGCGACGACCTCCCGCACGGTGAGGCCGGAGATCCCGGAGGCGTCCTGGGAGACGACCGCGATCCGCCGGGCGCGCTCCTTCACCCCCAGCCGGGCGGTGTCGGCGCCGTCCACCAGGACCCGGCCCGCGGTGGGGCGCAGCGCGCCGTGGACGCACCGCAGGAAGGTCGTCTTGCCGCTCCCGTTGGGGCCGACCAGCCCGACGGTCTCGCCGGGGCGGGCGGTGAGGCCGACGTCCGCGAGGAGGGCGCGGCCCTCCACCGCGCAGCCCACGCCCTCGGCTGCGAGGGCGGCGGGGCGTGTCACGGCGCTCATCCGGTGATCCCCTCCGCGCGGTTGGTGCGGCGCAGCAGCCACAGGAAGAAGGGCCCGCCCGCCAGGGCGGTGACGACGCCGACGGGTATCTCCTCCGGCGCGGCGACCGTCCGTGCCAGCAGGTCGGCCAGGAGCAGGAACACGGCCCCGCCCAGCGCCGCGACCGGCAGCAGCCGGCGGTGCGCCGCGCCGACGGCCATGCGGGCCGCGTGCGGGACCATCAGGCCGACGAAGCCGATCGCGCCGCTGTAGGCCACCAGCACGCCCACCACCAGCGAGGTCAGCACGAACGCCCAGGCCCGGAAGCGGCCGGTGTCCAGCCCCATGCCCCGCGCGTCCTCCTCGCCGGCCAGCAGCAGGTCCAGGGGGCGGGCCAGGGCGAGCAGCAGTCCGGTGCCGAGTGTCAGCGCGGCCGCGGGGAGCGCCAGTTCGCTCCAGCGGGCGCCGCCGAGGCCGCCCAGGGTCCAGAACAGCACCGCCCGCACGTGCTCGGCCCGCGCGGAGAGCACCAGCAGCAGGCTGGTGAACGCCGAGAGGACGTACTGCACCGCCACTCCGGCCAGGACGAGCCGCCCGGTGGTCATGGCGCCGCCGCGCCGCGCCAGCGCCCAGACCACCACGAGCGCGCCGAGCGATCCGGCGAACGCGGCGGCGGGCAGTGCCACGGTGGTGGCCGCGCCCGCGCCGACGCCCAGCACGATCACCACGACGGCGCCGGCCGAGGCGCCCGAGGAGGCGCCCAGCAGGAACGGGTCGGCCAGCGGGTTGCGGACGAGGGCCTGCAGAACCGTTCCCGCGACCGCGAGTCCGGCCCCCACCAGCGCCCCGAGCACCACGCGCGGCGCCCTCACGTCCCACACGATCGAGGCGAACGCCCCGGTCCGCTCCCCGTCGAGGACGATCCGCAGCACCTCGCCGGGCGGGATGCGCACCGGCCCCAGCGCCAGGCCCGCCACCGCCACCGCCGCCAGCAGCACGGCCAGGGCGGCCAGGAGGACGGAGCAGCGGACGGCGGAGGGGGCCGGGCGCCCCTTCGCGCCCCTCACGCCGCGCCGGGGTGGAGCTGTCCGGCCAGGTCCTCCACGGCGTCGGCGACGCGGACGCCCAGGACGGCCGAGGACAGGGGCAGCACCGCGAACCGCTCGTCGCGGACGGCCGGCACGTCCGCCAGCGCGGGATCGCGCAGCAGCCGCTTCTTCTTGGCCTCGACGGTGGTGCCGCCGTAGTCGTAGATGACGATCACCTCGGGCCTGCGCTCGATGACCTCCTCCCAGGAGACGTCCCCGAAGTCGTCGTCGAGGTCGGCGAAGACGTTCTCGCCGCCCGCCGCCGAGATGATCTCGTTGCCGATGCCGCCCCCGCCCGCGGTGAAGGCGGAGGAGTCGCCGGAGTCGTAGACGAACACCGACGGCCTCTCCACGCCCTCCAGCCGCTTCCCGACCTTCTCGATCCTGCGCTCCTGCCCGGCCAGCAGCGTCTCGCCGCGCTCGGGCACGCCGAAGACGCGGGCCACCTCGGTGATCTCGGTCTCCAGCTCGTCCATGCCGACGGGCCCGTCGGCGCAGGACTCGACGTTGAGGCGGGTGGCGATCCCGGCCTCCTCCAGAGAGGCGCGGTCGCGTCCGGCGGACTTGTCGAAGGCGCTGGCGTAGCCGCCGTAGACGAAGTCGGGGTCCGCGCCGAGCAGCACCTCCTTGGACGGGTACTCCTCGGCGAGGACCTTCACGTCCCCGTACGCCTTCCGGTACTCGGGGAGGATCGCGTCGTCGAGGTAGGCGGTGCCGGCCATGCGGTCCTGGAGCCCGAGGGCGAGGAGGATCTCGGTGGTGTGCTGGTTCATGGTGACGGCGCGCTCGGGGGGCGCCTGGAAGACCGTCTCCACCCCGCAGTTGGTCACCGTGAGGGGGAAGCCCTTCGCCGGGGCGGCGCCCGGGTCCTCCTCCCCGCCGGGCGAGCCGCAGGCGGCGAGGGGGAACAGCAGGGCGGACGCTGCGAGAACGCGCAGGGACGCGCGGGATCTGGCCATGGCCGTACCTCTCCGGGGGATTTCCTCGTCCCCTGGTCGAAGCGGAAGGCGGCGCGTCAGTGTCTGACTCCCGTACGCCCGGGCAGGGCGTGCGGTCACAGTGGCGGGACCGTACCGGATTCGCACCGGTTTCCTGTCCATCGCCGCCCGGTGAGCGTGGCCAGTCTGCCAGAAGCCCCGGGACCGGCACGACGGGACCGGCGCGACGGGACCGGTGCGGGGGCACGGGGGCGGTGGGAGGATGCCCGGATGAGAGCCGAGACCGCTTACCACGGGGAGATGGGCGAGCGGTTCGCCGCCCACGCCACGGAGAGCGTCTACAACGCCCACACCGACCGGCCGGCCATGCTGGAACTGGCCGGCGACGTGACCGGAGCACGGGTGCTGGACCTGGGCTGCGGGGCGGGCCACTACGCCGCCGAGCTGCGGGCACGCGGTGCGTCACGGGTCGTCGGCGTCGACGGCAGCGAGGCCCTGCTGCGCGCCGCGCGCGAACGCCTCGGGGAGGACGCCGAGCTGTACCACCACGACCTGGAGGAGCCACTGGCGTTCCTGCCGGACGCCTCGTTCGACCTGGTCGTGATGGCCCTCGTCTACCACCACGTCGAGGCGCGCGGGCGGCTGCTCGCCGAGGTCCGGCGCGTGCTGCGGCCGGGCGGCGCCCTGCTCGTCTCCACCACGCACCCCACCGCGGACTGGATGTGGGCGGGCGGCTCGTACTTCTCCGACGAGCGCGTCGACCTCCCCTTCGGCGAGGGGTTCGCCATCACCTACCGGCGGATGACGGTGGAGACGTTCCTCGGGGAGCTGCTGGACGCGGGCTTCGTGCTGGAGAGGCTCGTCGAGCCGAGGGCCGCGGAGGAGGCCCGGCGGATCGACCCGGAACGGTACGACAGGCTCAACAGGGACCCCAGCTTCCTGGCCGTCAGGCTGCGCCGGCCCTGACGGGGCCGTCCCGGGAACCGGACGGACGCCTCCGGCCGAGGCGCTGCGCCGGGGCGGCGGAGGGGACCGGGCCGACGGTCACCGCTGCCGGCGGCCACCCTGCCGGCGGCCACCCCACCGAAGACGGCCGGTCCGAGCCACCGGACGCGGTGCGTACAAGCGGGCCGGCCGGTCCGGCCGGGGGAAGGTCTCGGCCGAGGTCGGGGCCGCCCCGCGGGCGCGGACGGCTCGGGCCCACCCGTTCCGAGCAGGCGGTTCTCGCGTCTGAACGTCTTTGGACACCCGAAGCGGGAATGGCCGAATTCTTACGTCGGGGAGGGGCCCGGGCGGACATTCTTTGACGCGGTGTCAGCCACTTGGTGCAATTGCTGTTTGAACATCTCGGTTCTCGGTGGGGAAGAGACAGCGTGGCGCTCGACAGTCCCAAGCTCAAGGACGTTCTCAAGGACGTCGCCTCCGGAGTCCTGCAACTCCCGGATTTCCAGCGCGAATGGAAGTGGGACGACGAGCGGATCAGGGCGCTCATCGCCACGGTGACGCTCGACTACCCGCTCGGCGTGGTGATGGCCCTGGAGACCGGCGGCAAGTCCCCCTTCAAACCCCGGGCGATCAAGGGCGCCGAGGGCGCGGAGGGCAGGGTGCCCGACCTGCTGCTGCTGGACGGCCAGCAGCGCATGACCTCGCTCTTCCAGGCCCTGCACCGCGACAGCCCGGTCGAGACGGTCGACACCCGCGGCAAACCGCTCAGGCGCTGGTACTACGTCGACATCGCCAAGGCGATCGGCGCGCCCTCGGACCGCGACGAGGCCGTGGTGTCCGTCCCCGAGGACCGCATTCTGAAGACGGGATTCCCCCGCCGGGTCGAGCGCGACCTGAGCACGCCCGAGCTGGAGTGCCGCGCCGGCTTTTTCCCCATCCACCTGGTGTTCGACACGCAGAAGGTCAACGCCTGGAAAAAGATCTTCGTGGGGATCGACGACGAGAACTGGGACCGCTGGTCGCAGTTCGAGGAGAACGTCCTCAACAATGTGAAGTCCTTCCAGGTTCCGATGATCAAACTCGCGGCCTCCACCACCATGGACGCCGTGTGCGCCGTCTTCGAGCGCGTGAACACCGGAGGCGTCCCCCTCAACGTCTTCGAACTCCTCACCGCGACCTACGCCGGCGACCAGAACCATGTCGCCGAGCACGGCGGGTACTACCGGCTGCCGGAGGCGTGGCACGAGATCAAGAGCAAGCTGACCTCCGCCCACCCGGTGTTCGGCCGGATGGAGGCGGGCGTCGAGGACGGTCTGAGCAGCAGCGACTTCCTCCAGGCCGTCGCGCTGGTGCGCACCTGGGAGCGCAAGCGGGAGGAGCCCCGCGCCGCGGTCTCCTGCAAGCGCCGCGACCTGCTGGACCTGCCGCTGGCCGACTTCCGCCGCCTCGCGCCCCGCCTGGCGGGCGCCTTCCACTGGGTGGGCGGCTTCCTGGAGCGGCAGTGCATCGTCCGCACGGCCGACCTGCCCTACCGCACCCAGCTCGTCCCGCTGGCCGCCGTGCGGGCCATCGTCGGCGAGGAGACGGACAGCCCGGAGGCCGACGAGCGGATCAACCAGTGGTACTGGTGCGGGGTGCTCGGGGAGATGTACGGCGGGTCCACCGAGAGCCGCTTCCCGCGCGACGTGGAGCAGCTCATCGCCTGGCTCCGCGACGGGGACGCGCCCGTCCCCGACACGGTGGCCGAGGCGGCGTTCCTCGACGACCGCCTGGACAGTCTGTCGACGCGGAACAGCGCCGCCTACAAGGGCGTCTACGCGCTGCTGATCAAGCAGGGCGCGGTGGACTGGTACTTCACCGAGGCGCCGCTGTCCCCGGCCCGGCTGACCGAGCAGAACGTGGACGTGCGGCAGATCTTCCCCAGGAACTGGGTGGAGAGGAACGCGCCCTCCTACGTCCGGCGCGTCAACTCGATCGTCAACAAGACCCCTCTGTCCATGCGGGCCGGCCGCAGCATGGTGGGTGCGCCTCCCGCCTACCTCAGGACCCTGGTCCAGGAGTCGGGCATGCGCCCGGAGTGGTTCGACGACGTCCTGGCCACCCACCTCATCGATCCCGCCGCCCTCCACGAGGGCGACTTCGAGCGCTTCTACGACAGCCGCGCCAAGCAGCTCCTGGAGCTGGTGAGGTCGGCCATGGGCAAGCGGACCGTCTTCCGTGAGACGCAGGGGCGGTGAGCGACGTGGCGGCGAACCCGTCCGAGGACGAACTCCGGGCGCTCGGCGGCAGGACGCTCACCGTCTCCGAGCTGCTGGCGGTCTTCGGCGTGCGTATGCGCGACGACCAGACCGTCCTGCGCATCACCCAGGCCCTCAAGGACGCCGGCCTGTCGACGGACCCGGACTTCGCCTCCTGCCGGCTGCGGCAGGAGCTCCGGGTGGTGGTCCTGGAGTCCGACTCGGGGACGGTCCCCGACAGTGCCGTGGAGAAGGAGGACGACGGCCTGCCGTGGGGGGCGCTGCCCCGGCAGCCCTTCACGATCGGCGACATCCCGGCCGCGCGTCGCGGCGTCGAGTGCGTCGGTCCCGGTGATCCGCTCACCCGGGCGACGTACCTGATGCAGACGAAGAACTACTCCCAGGTGCCGGTCCTGGACGGCGACTCCGCCCTGGAGGGCGTCGTCACCTGGCGTTCGGTCGCCATGGCGCTCGCGACGGGGAAGGATCCGGAGCTGGCCAACGCCGTCGATCCCACTCCGCCGGTCGCCCAGACCTACCAGGAGTTCTTCTCCCTTCTGGACACCATCCGCGAGTACGGCTACGTGCTGGTCAGGGAGAACGACGGGACGGTCACCGGCATCGTCACGGCGGCGGACATCACCGAGCGCTTCGACGACACCGCGCGTCCGTTCTTCCTGGTCGGCGAGATCGAGTACCGGCTGCGCAAGTGCCTGGGTCAGAAGATCGACCCGGATGCGGTCAGGGCCGTCCAGACCCGTGAGAAGACGGGCCGGATCACGGACCTGATGTTCGGCGACTACGTGAAGCTCCTCGACGGCGACCAGCGCAGCAAGCAGGGGCACCGCAAGGAGGCCCTGTGCGCCGCCGCCGACCGCAACTGGAAGGCGCTCGGCTGGGAAGGGGCGGTGGACCGCAAGGAGTTCGTCCGCCAACTCGACCGGGTGCGCGGCATCCGCAACAAGATCGCCCACTTCGATCCCGAGCCGTTGCCGCCCGCGAAGAACGAGGAGCTGCGCCAGTTCGTGGCACTGCTCCGCCAGCTCACCTAGGGAGCGGGGCACGGCCACGGGGGCGGGCCCGCACGTGGGGCCCGCCTTCCGCCGGTTTCGTCCGCGTCCGGCGGGCAACCCGGAGGCCGTACGGCGGGAGGGGCGGCGGGGCCCGCCGCCGGGCGGGAGCACCGGGCGGTTCGCCGGGCCGAGGATGCCATGAGGGCCGTGGAGGACCGTGAAAGCGCCGACGGGGCTTCCCTGTCGCTTCCCTGTCGCTTTCCTGCGCCGCCGCGCCGGCCGTCGTGGGGATCGCCGAGGACGGTCGCGCGGCGGTCGTCCCCGCACTGCGGCGGGTTTCCTCTTCGCCGCCGGCGTTTCCCTGCCCCTGTGGTACTGGAAACACCGGCGAAAACGCCGGTGGGAACGCCGGTCCGGCAGGGAATCCGCCGGGAACACGGAAACCCGCCGGCGGCGCGGGGAGCGGACGCCGGGGAATTCCTTCCCGAGCCCGTCCGCGGTTTTCCCGTGCGTCAGGTCCGCACCGGAAAGACGGCGCGGACGGTCTTCCCCCGGCCCGGACGCACGGTGACGGTCAGCTCGGAGGCCAGTTCGCGCACCAGCAGCCAGCCGAACCCGCCGGGCGCGCACGGATCGGCCTCCAGCATCCTGGGCCGCCGGTCGCTGGCGTCCGACACCTCCACGGCGATGCCCTCGCGCCCGGCCTCCAGGCGGAAGTCCGTCACTCCGCCGGCGTGGCGGACCGCGTTGGTGACCAGCTCCGACACCCCCAGCAGCACGGCGCCCACGTCCGCCTCGTCGGCGCCCGGCCTCTGCGCCCGCAGGAGTTCGCGGGTGAGCTCCCGGGCCTCGTCCCCGGTTTGCGGGGGGCGGATCGACGACCGTTCCCGAGACCGGTTCTTCCCGTGCATCGGTCCTCCCGTCTCCCGACCCTCGTCTGTCGTCTGCCCCCGGAGGGCCCGGCCGAACACAACCGGATGAATTCATTCCCTTTTCTTTCCGGGCGGATGGGCGGAAACCTTTCGTTCGGGTGTGAAATGCCGGGGTAAGCGCCCGACCGGAAAAGCCCGACGGTGATTCGGGGAAAGAAGAGCGGGACGGCGGGGCCCGCGGGAAGGGAATTTCCATGTCCGTCAGGAGGAAGCTGGCCGTCGCGACGCTGGTCTGCATGGGCGCGGCCGGCCTGACCGCGTGCGGGAACGAATCGGACGAGCCCTTCGAGGGGCAGAGCGCCGACAAGGTGGCGGAGGAGGCGGTGAAGGCCACCCGGGACGCCTCCTCCGTCCGGGTGAAGGGCACGGTCCGGCAGGAGGGCGCCCGCCTCAGGGTCGACTTCCACGTGGACGAACGGGACAACTGCCGGGGCGCCCTGTCCGCCCGGGGCGCCCGCGCGGACGTCGTGCGGTCGGGCCGGGCGATGTACGTCAAGGGCGACGAGACGTTCTGGAACAACGCCCTCGGTGACCGCCCCGGCTCGCGGCAGGCCGTGGAGAAGCTGCGGGACCGGTGGGTGAAGTCCGACCCCGACCGGGCCGGCCTGCGGGGCGTGTGCGACAAGCAGGAGTTCCTGGCCGCCCTGGACAGCGACAAGTCCGAACGCCGGGGCATGAGGAAGAGCGGTACCGCCGAGGTGGAGGGCAAGGAGGCCGTCGTCCTGGAGAAGGAGCAGCCCGGCGGCGAGCGGCTCACCCTGTACGTCGCGGCCGAGGGCGAGCCCTACATCCTCAAGGCCGTCTCCAAGGGCGGGGAGGCGGCCGGCGAGACGGTCTTCACCGACTACAACGAGAAGGTCCACGCCGAGAAGCCGCCGGCCGGCCAGGTCGTCGAACCGGCGGGCCCGACCCGGTAGGAAGCCCCGGCCCGCCGGTCCGTGAGGTGCCTGGAGCGCCTACGGGCGGGCGGCGTGCGGACGACCGGGGGCCGTCCGCCGGTGCCCGGCACACGGCGGGGGCGGGCCGCCGGGGTGTTCCACCCGGCGGCCCGCCCCGTTCGCGGTGGGCCGGATCAGGAGGCGGGTGCCTCCGTGCGCACGGTGAAGTCGCACCAGTCCGTCCAGGCGGAGGCCGCGGCCTGGTCCTGGACGCGGACGCGCCAGCGGTACCCGCCGTCGGTCAGCCGCTTGTCGTCCGGTATCTGGAACACGGCGGTGTGGCTGGCCTGGCTGACGAGGTTCTTGTGCAGCACGGCCTTGCCGTCCGCGTCGCTGACCTCGAACACCACGCGGTGGCCGGGGTTCTGGGCGCCGGGCTTCTCGACGCTGCCGGGAGGCGCGACGGATTCCAGGGTGGCGGCGAGGCTGGGCGTCCCGGACGCGACGACCGGGTCGCCCGCCGGGTTGCCGCAGAACTGGAACGGCGCGTACGGGTCGTCGGAGATCCGCGGGCTCGCGGGCGTCTCCAGCAGCAGGTCGGGCTCGTCCGAGACGGCGGCCTCGGGACGGGCGCCGGCGCCGGGTTCGGCGCCGGCGAGGGGGGCGAGGGAGACCCCCAGCGCCACGGCGGCCGTGAGGACCGCGGCGCGGCGGGGCCACGAGCCGAAGGCTCTGTTCAGCAGGTTCATGGTGGTGTCTCTTCCGTCCGTCGGGGCTACTTGACGTAGAGGCGGTGGTTGTCGTTCGCGGTGGAGGTCGACACGCACTGGTAGGCGTTCCAGCGGTGCTCGGCGACCAGCATGCGACCGGTGGCCTCACAGCCGCCGAGGTTGCTCAGGTCCTCGTAGGGCTGCCAGTCGGCCGCGTTGTTGGCCTTGAGCTTGTTGGCGCTGACGTACTCGCCGACCTTGTTGCCGGTGCTCACGCCCTCGGTGCCGTCCCAGTCGTAGTGGACGCCGAGCCAGACGCGGCTCCTGGCGTTCTCCCTGGCGGCGGCCGAGAAGCTGGTGAAGGTGCGGGTGGTGTTGAGGGCGCTGAAGTCCTCGGTGCCCGCGGTGAAGGTGACCTGGTCGGTGCGGAACCACTGCTCCACGGCCTTGGCCCAGGCTCCGCCGAAGGTGGCGTGGCCGGAGACGTAGGCCGGGAAGGAGGGCGAGAAGCGGTTGCCGTTCTGGTCCTTCGACAGCGGCCTCCAGGAGGAGTCCTGGAGGGTGTCCGGGTTGCCGTCGCCGTCGAGGTTGATCGCGGACTCCGGCCGCCACAGGTCGATCTCCGTCAGGTACTTGGCGTCCCAGGCGGCGATGCCCGCGTCGGCCATCGAGAACGCGACGAGCGCGAACAGCTTGGCGTTGCCCTCGACGGACATGCGGTGCTGGAGGGAGACGACCTGCGTCATCTCGAAGAGCTGCCCCGGCGGCTTGTAGGTGCCGTTGAGGTCGTTCGCCCAGAAGAAGGCGGCGTGCTCCTGGTCGGCGGTGCGCAGCGTCGAGGTGGCCCCGCCGAGGTCCTTCACCTCCTTGACCTGGTCGGCGTAGGCGTCGCTCTTGAGGAGGTCGGCCATGGTGGTGTGGCCGCCCGGTCCGGCGGGGCGGGCCTGCGAGCCAGAGAGGAGACCGAACGGCTTGACGCGGCCCCAGTCGGGCGTGGCCGCGGGCGTTCCGTCGGTGGGGCGCCAGTATCCGGGGGTCTGGCTGCCCGGGTAGGGGTTCGAGGTCGCCGAGCCGTCGTCGGCGCGGGCGGCGAGCATGGCCGCGGCGGCCTTCTGGCCGACGGACTGGCCGGCGGCGCGCTGCGTGGCCGTGACGGTCGAGGGGATGCTCGCGCGGGCGTCGGAGAGGGCCTTGGCCAGGTCGACGGCCCCGGGGTAGACCTCCTTCAGGACGTCGTACGCGGCCTGGTCGATCGCGCTGTTGATGTCGGGCAGCGGGGACGCCGGGACCGAGACCTTGGTCAGGTACGGCTCACCGAGGCAGCGGGTGGGGCCCTCGGCGCACTTCACGGAGTTGGCGGCGTCGTAGATGGCGCCGTGCATCATGGCGCCGGCCCGGGCGAGCGGGCCGGGGGCGCCGCCCACCGTGCGGTACGCGGTGAGGAGGACGTCGTTCCAGAAGTGGACGTGGTCCTTCACCGGGTCGGCCGGCGTCTGGTAGGTGACCAGGAGGGACGGGCCGCTGTCGACGTCGTCGCTGGAGGCGAAGATCTTGAAGGCGGTGTAGTCGTCGGGGTCCTTGGCCCGCAGACCGATGGTGTACGTGTCCCGGTCCTGCTTGGACCACTCGGAGACCATGGAGGTGACGTCGACGTTCACCCACTCCGAGCCGCAGTACGGGGCGGTCCCGGAGGTGTGCCCGGACGTGGCCGAGGAGGTCGCGACGGTCTTGCGCCACGCGGGCTTGGTGCTCCAGCGGGTGGTGGACGAGACCGGGTCGGTCTCGCCGACCTCCCACTCCCGGGGCTCGCACTGGTCGGCCCAGACGGGGAAGAGGTTCAGTTCGGCGTTGAGGATCGTCTTGCCCTCGATCTCCTCGTACGTCCCGAACCGGAGGTAGGACTCCGTCCTGCCCTTGCCGTACTCGCGGCCGATGGCCAGGTCGGGCGAGGCCGACAGGTCCTCCGTGGAGCCCTCGCGCAGGGTCGTGTCGAAGTTCGGCCCGAGGAAGGCGGCCGGGTCGATGGTGACCGGGTAGCGGGTGTCCTCGTCGGTGAGGAAGTCGCGGTCGGCGGTGAGGCGGAGCTCGGCGCCCCGGGCCGTGCGGGCGAGGTCGAGGCCGACCTCGGCCCGGTGCTTGCCGGACCGGGGGGTCTTCTTCTGCCCGGAGGCGTCCCACATGAAGGGTGCGGGGATCCTGCCGACGGTCTTCTTCGTCTCCGGGTCGGTGAAGGTGATGGAGTCGTCGGCGTTCTGCACGGTGTCGAGGCCCTCGGCCCGCAGCGGCAGCGCCACCTCGGCCGCGCGCTCGGCGGCGGAGCGGTCCTTGACCACCAGGTACTGCTCGAAGCCGGTCCTGGTCGCCTCGACGACCAGGTCCGTCTTGGGCAGCGCGTTCACGTAGGTGGCGCGGTGGCCCTTGAGGACCGGTTCGGGCAGGGCGCCCTTCCAGCCGAGGGTGACGGTCTGGTCTCCGCGGCCGAGGGTGACCAGGTCGCCGCCGCCCGCGCCGGTGCGTCCGGCGAGCCGGAGTCCCCTGGGGTGGGCCTTGGCGCGGATCGAGCCGTCCGCGGCCTTCCGGAGGGTGGCGTCGACGTCGACCCAGGCGCCGTCCCGCTTGAACCGGACGGGGCCGGCGTGGCTCTCCAGCGACATGGTGCCGTCGGGGTTGGCCCAGAGCGTGGTGTGCTCGGTGCGGGCGCCGACGACCTCGATCTGCCGGTCCTGGACGGCCGCGGCCAGGCGTGCGGACTCCTCGTCCGGGGCCTTGGTGTCCTTCGACGGGTCGAAGGCCGCCTCGGCCTTCCGCGTCGTGGCGGTCTCGGCCGCGGCGGGCGCCGCGGTGGCCGCGACCAGCCCGGCTTCGGCGACGAGCAGCAGCGACAGCGGTACGGCCAGCCGCCGCAGCGGGCTGTCCCCCCGGCCGGTGCTTCCTGATCTGCGGTACCGCAGATCGTCCTTTCTGTGCACTTCCCCCCACTTTCGATGGTTCGGGTTTCGTACTGGCGAACGAATCCTGATGGCTGGTCACCCACCGTGTCCATCCGGAAACCCGCATCGGAGAAGTGATCATGATCACTGGTGGAATGAGGAATTCCCTTACGGGCCAATGCAGTTGGGATATGCCCTCCGGGGTGTCCGCGCGGCTCGGAGCGGGCCGGACGGGGTGTCGGTCCACGGGGGTCCGTCCGTGCGGCGGCACCCCGCCGGCCACCCCCTGCCGGGCTACCGCACGCCGGACCCCTGCCCCGGGTGGGCGCGCAAGGCCTCGGCGAACCACGCGAACACCGGCGCCAGGCTGGGCGGGACGGGCCACCCGTTGACGACGGACAGCAGGTGCCAGTAGCGCTCCGTGCGGGGGTCCCCGGCGACCTCCAGGCGGGTCAGCAGCCGGCGGCGCAGACCGGCGTCGTCGGCGCGGCCGAAGGTCCGCGCGTAGCGGGCGGTGAGGGCGTCGACGACGGGCGCGGCCTCGGCCGAGTCCGGGGCGATGCCGGCGTCGAGTGCGCGGCCGACGCCGTCGCGGACGGCCTCGGTGAGGTCGTGGTGGAGGCCGGTGTCGTCGCCCCGGGCGCGTTCGGCCGCCTGGTACTCGGCCATGCGGCGGACGGCGGCGCGGAAGTCCGGGTCCCGGGTGAGCTCGGCGAGCTCCACCCAGGCGTCGACCTGCTCGGGCTCGGGGTCGTCGGGCAGCTCGGGCATGGCCGAGCGCAGCATGCCGACGAATTCGGCGTTGGCGTCCAGGCCGCCGGAGGTGTCGTCGATGAAGTCGTCGATCAGGCGCCGGCGTTCGGCGTCGGAGAGTCTGGCGAGTTTGTGCATCAGGTCCGTCTCCTCGTGGGTGGAGCCCCGCTTGGCCACCGCGCGCAGCACCGCGCGCCGCAGGCGGAGGGTGCGGATCTGCACCTCCAGGGCGTCGGCGTGCGCGGCCGCCACCTCGGGCACCGTGGCCTCCCGGTCCAGGACCCGCCGGATGGCGGCGAGGTCGAGGCCCAGGTCGCGCAGGGTGCCCACCAGGTCCAGGCGGGCGAGCGCGTCGATGTCGTAGAGCCGGTAGCCGGCCGGGCTGCGGTCAGTCGGCGGCACGATCCCGGTGTCGGAGTAGAACCGGATGGTCTTGACCGTCAGCCCGGTCCGCCGGGCCAGGTCCCCGATCGTCAGAAGCGTGTCGCCGTCCATGCCCGCACCCTTCCGTCTCCCCCCACGGGAGACTCAAGCCCAGTCTCCCGGCCGTTCCTCCGCCGCACGGGGACGGTCGCGGGACGGCGGACGCGGTGAGGGGTGGGTGCTCCCGACGGGAGCACCCACCCCTCACCGTTCGGACGGTCCGGCGGTCAGGCCCGGCGCAGGTGGTCGAGGAACGCCCCCCACGCCTCCGGGCCGACACCGACGACGGGCCCGGCGGGCCGCTTGCTGTCGCGCACGGGGACTATGCCGGGGACGTTGTCGGCCACCTCGACGCACTCGTTGTTGCCGCCGCTGTACGTGCTGCTGCGCCACTCCGCGCCCGACAGGTCCGGCGTGCTGTGGCGTGCGCTCTTCATGGTCTGTGCTCCTTGGCCCTGCGGTGGATGACGGCACGGGACTCCACCGGAGAGAGCGCGGAGGTGCGTGCGGCGTCGAACAGGTCCCGGTATCGGGCGACCTCCGCCTCACGCTCAAGCCACATGGAGCCGGTCGGGTTGTCGGCCAACACCACGTCGAGCGCTCCCTCTTCGGGAAAACCCAGCACTACGTACGGGCCGAACATACTCGCATGAGCGCCACGGGAGAACGGCAGCACCTGGACGGTCACGTTGGGACGCTCGGACACATCCAGAAGGTGCTGTAGCTGCGCATTCATCACCTGGGAACCGCCGACCTGCTGGAGAAGCACGGCTTCCGAGAGCACAGCCCACAGACGCAGCGGGGAATCGCCGTTCAACCGCTCCTGGCGGGCGATGCGCACCTGAACGAACTTTTCGATCTCGTCGGCCGTCTGCCACTGCTGCGAGGCGACGGTCACAGCCCGGATGTACTCCGGTGTCTGGAGCAGACCGGGCACAAGCTGCGCCTGGAAGGTGCGGATGGACTCCGCCATGGTTTCCAGAGCGATGTAGTCGCGGTAGGTGTCGGCCAGGACAGAGCTGTACTGGTTCCACCACCCCTGCCTGCGACGTCGGTTGGCTTTCCGAGCCAGTGCGGCCAGGCGCTCGCGCACTTCGGTGTCCGACACCTCGTAGGCGTGCAGCATGGCCGTCAGGTCGGGAAGCCGAACCGCCACCCGGCCGTTCTCGATGCGGCTGATCTTGCCCTTGGTGCAGTCGAGAGCTTCGGCCGCCTGGGCGGTCGTCAGTCCTGCTGTCTCCCTCAAGCGACGTAGCTCGTCCCCGAGTTGGCGGCCGAGAACGGTGGACGGGTTCGCGGTATTGCTCTTCGCAAGCATGTCAACACGTTTAGCAGGGCAACGAGCTTCGCGTAACCGTATTAATCCGAAAGAGGGAACATCGGCATCATCTGTGGTGGAAACGTTGCAAGTTCACGTGCTCCGTGTCCATGCTGCGGGCCATGGACACCGGTGTACCGCCGACCAACTTGCTTCCTCCACGCGGAACTCCGGTTGAACGTCGATTCCTGGGGGCTGCCGTGGCCGTACCGAAGCAAGTTGCCTTCCGCCTTCCTCGCCGCCGTAGCAGTGCTCCCAGAGCGCGGACGATGCTGCACGCGGCGCTGGGGGAGTGGGGCATTGAGCAGGACGTCATCGACACGGCAGAGCTGGTGCTGTCGGAACTGGTGACCAACGCCCTGCGGGTGCGCGTACCGCGCGACCGGCAGGTGGGAGTGCGGATCGCGCACTCACGCGAGGACGGCCTGCTGCGTCTGGAAGTGAGCGACGCCGGGGCGGGCCGGCCCGAGGTGCGCAGGCCCGGCGAGGACGAGACGGGCGGACGCGGACTGCTCCTCGTGGAGTCGCTGGCCCACCGCTGGGGCGTGGAGGAACGCCCGCACGGCATCGGGAAGACGGTGTGGGCCGAGTTGAAGGCCCCGGATCTGACGGCCGAACCCGCCGAGCGGGAGATCGCGGCGGTGACGATCCAGCCCGGTCAACAGGTCAAGTTGTGGGGGCTGTGGCGCACGGTCCGCAATGCTCGCGGTGAGCGGTCGGCGCTGGGCGGACTCGCCATGGTGCTCGGGCTGGACGACGGTCCGCCGCTGCGCGTGGACGCCGCCGAGCCGCTGACCGTACGGGACGGCGGTGTGTCCTCCCCGCCGGAGAGCGGGGAGGACACACCGCACTGATCACGCCTTGGCCCGGCCCCGGGTGGCCGCCGCGGGGCGCCAGGCGCGCAGGTCGTCGTCGGTCAGACCGTGCTCGCCCTGCATCTGCTGCCGGTAGCTCCGGAAGAAGTCCGCCGGGGAACCGCTGTAGAGCACGTCGAACTCGTCATGCCACTGGTCCAGCCACGGCTGGAGCTCCAGCAGCCCGGCCAGGAACGGGGTGATCTCCTCGGTGGACAGCGGATTGTTGGTGAAGTACGTCGCCAGCGCCTGGGCCTGCTCCCGGTGGTCCCAGCCCGCCCAGCCGTACAGCTCCGGGGTGGCGGCGTTGGTCTGGGAGTAGGAGATGAACCGCTCCTTGGGCACGTCCAGCTTGCCGCGCGCCTTCCAGTAGGAGGGGCGCAGGAAGTCGGCCGAGGTGTACTTCGGGGGGACGGGGATCGTCTCGCGAATCTTCCGCTTCTCCGGCTCGGTCTCGGCGGCGTCCTCCTGCCGCTGGAGGTCCCAGACGTGCTCCCAGTCGGCCCGCTTCTTCAGGCCGGAGGGCTTGTAGCGCAGCGCGGCCAGGAACGGCACGTGCTCGTCGGTGAGGAGATCGGCGACGACGTCCGCCAGCTCCTTGCGGGGTGCGTAGAGCCTGGCGACGGCGACGAAGTCCTCATCCAGGGAAAGCGCGGAGGTGAGCTGGGCGCGGCTGAGGATGGTCGGCTGCTCGTCTTGGAACCACAGCTCACGGGCCTCCATCCGGTCCAGCAGCCAGGAGCGCAGCGCCTTGGCCTGCATGGCGTCCCAGCCCTCGGTGGCCCACCGCCGCTTGTACTCCGGCCGCTCGATCATCCCGATGGCGCGGGAGGACTCGATGGCGTCGATGCGCTTCTGCACGACGGCCCGGTAGGCGTCGGGCCAGTGGGCGGGGATCTCGGTGATCGGCGTCGAGCCGTGCCGCTTGAACCACTCGTCGGAGGCTTCCCCGGCGGCCACCCGGCGGGCCAGCACGATCTCGAACGCCCGCTCCCCGAGCGCGAGCTCCGGAATGGCCGGGTCGTCGGGGTCGTCGGAGACCCGCAGATCCTCGGCGTGCAGACCGTAGAGAGAGTAGACCTGCCAGTCCAGCTCCTCCTGCAACGCGATCATCCGCGCCCGGACGGACTCCCACCGGGCCCGGGCCTCCCGCAGCACCCCGGCGGTGGGAACCGCCTCGGCGACGATGGCCGTGGGGCTGGCGGCGGCAAGTTGCCGGGCGAGGGCATCGAGGGCGGTGGCGAGGGCGGTGGGGTACGCGGCGGGAAGCGGGAACTCCTCCAACTTGGTACCGGTGAACTCATAGCGGTCAGACCACGGGTGGACGCTAACCCGCGCTCCTTCACCGCCAACTGGGTCACCACCCTTGGGGTAACTCACCATGCGGAGCCAGAAGCCAGCGGTGGAACTGTTGAGCAGCCCAAGCAGTCGGAGGTGCTCCTCCTCGCTCGCCCCCTCCCGCAACTTGATCACAGGGGCGGTCTGTTTGAAAACATTTCCGCCTCGATCAAGCGCAAAATGATTGTGGGTGGACACGAAAGGGAATGCAATTCCCAGTAGAACTGAATATCTCTCGGGGTGCCAGCGGCTCCACTCGTACCAAGTGAGGCCGATTTCTTCGTGCTTGCCTCCCAGTTCGCGGCGTTCGCGCAAGAGCGGGCGGTAGCGCCACAGTAGCGGTGCGATGTCGTCGGTAAGCTCGGCAGTCAAATCCGAAGAGTAAGGGAAAAGGGTTTCCAGTTCAGGTGCGACGTTCCAGTCGCGGATCGCTTCTCCCTCAACGAGCGGCACGATGTGTTCGCGTTTCACGTCGAAACGCTTCCATGTGTCGCAAGGGGCGAAATAGACGGGGTCAATTCCAGTGTGTGTGTATCGGCCGATCACCCGCTTCAGATCACCGAGCCGACCGAATCGGGTGTTCTCAAGCCGCCCGATCATTTCAAGGCCGCCGTCGGCCAGGATCCACGGCTGTTTACTGAAGTAACGCTCGCGATCCAGGTCGTCTACTGATACCCACTGACTGACCGACCCGGGCTTGTCGATCTGCTCCGTGATGGCCTTCCAGACCAGTCCGTCCTCGGCGCTCTCCGGCGCAGCGGGCTCGCCTTGGACGCTTCGCACCGTGCGGATCGTCTTCGAGCGAGCGCTTCCGGCCCGCCGCTTGCCCACGAGGATGACCGTGGGCGTCCCGTGCCCCGGAATGTAGGCACCGGAGGTGTCGATGACCTCGGTCAACTCCACCTTGTGGGCGAAGTACTCCTCGATCAGCTTGGTGCCGAACTCGCGCTTCATGAAGGAGTTGGCGGTGATCTGGCCGACCATGCCGTAGCCGCTGCCGTCGGGCTCCCCGGTCTTGGCCAGTTGGAAGAAGCGCTCGGCGAACGGCACCGACAGCGCGTACGTGCCCGCGCACGACTTGTACAGCTCCCGGTACAGGGCGTTGAGCTTCTTGTCCTTGACCGTGATGTAGGGCGGATTGCCGACCACCACGTGATAGCGGCCCTCCTGGAGGATGCCGGGGTGGTCGTGGATGTCCTCGGTGGCGTAGGCGAAGGAGGCCAGCGGGTCGGCGGTGCCGTCCTCGTCGCCGCCCAGGGGCAGCTCCAACTGGCGGGCCTTGATGAGGGAGTCGCCCACCGCCAGGTGGATCGGCCACTCGTACCGCGCGGCCTCCGCCAGCGTCCGTATCCCCGCCGCCGCCATCGCCGCGACCAGCAGCCGGAACCGGGCGATGGCCACCGCGAACGGGTTGATGTCCACCCCGTGCACCGCGTCCAGCGCGGCCCGCACCCGCTCGTACGCGTCCATGCCCGGCCGGCGCTCGTCCCACAGCCGCACCAGCCGCCGGAACGCACCCAGCACGAAGTGGCCCGATCCGCAGGTGGGGTCGATCATCTTCAACTCGCCGAAGCGGTCGCCCAGTTCACGCACGACCGGGTTCATCGTCCGGTCGAGGATGAACTCCTCCACGAACTCCGGCGTCTGGAGCAGCGCGTACGTCTTCCGCGCCGCCTCGGACAGGTCCTGGTACAGATCGCCCAGGAACCGGGTGTCCCACCCGGTTGTGCCGTCCGCGCTGAGCGGGTCGGTGAAGTCGTGCACCAGCCCGCCCGTCTCGTCGCGCTGCCGCCAGAACTCCACCAGCGCCCCGGCCCCGTCGTGGGAGAGGGGGATCTGGTAGAGCGGGTTGTGCCGCTTGTCGAACAGCGAGCGTCCGGCCTGCCCGGCACCCAGCTCCTCGAAGGCGCGCTCCAGCCAGCCCCGGTAGGTGGGGTCGGTGTCCGTCTCCACGTAGTGGTCGTAGCGGGCCTCGGCCAGCTCGCGCCGGTCGGCGTCCGGGCCGGTCAGGTACGGCTCGGGGATGAGGTGGTTGTCCTCGCAGAACCGCACGAACACCGTGCCCAGCACCCACGCCACCGCGACCTGCGTGACGCGCTCGCCCAGCCACTGGCTCCAGGGCGCACCCGTACGCCCGAGCTTGAACGCCTCGTCGTGCTCGTCCCGCAGCCTGCCCGCGACCGCCTGCGCCGCCCGCACCCGGGCCGCGCGCTCCTCCGGCTCCCCCTCCAGCCGCGCCTCCAGCCAGGCCGTCCACCTCGGAGTGCCCTTCGGGTCGGCCTTCTTCGCCTTGCCGTACTCCGTGCGCAGCGGCTTCAGGACGGCCTCGCCGTCCGCGACCTGCCGGTCGAGGTCCGCCTCGGCGGCCTTGACCTGCTTGATCAGGTCCGCCAGCAGTGCCTTGCGGTCGATCACGTGATCACGTCTCCTGTCGTGCTGTTCCACCCCCGGCGCGCACCGCCGCGCGCGCCCGCGGCGCCCGTCCCGTCCGCCGGCCCCCGGCGTCACCGCCGGAAGCCTGCCAGGCGTACCGGGCCCACCAGGCAATACTGGGCCATCCGGTCGCCGGTGCGCCCCCGGGGTGACAGGATCAACCCCTTTCCGGGCCCGGAGAAACCCCCCCGGCACCGCCCCGGTGCCGGACCGCGGAAGATTCCGGCGGCGACTCCGGGAGCGGCCCGTTCGGCTGCCGGGGCGTCCACGTCACCGGGCACTCCGCCTGCCCGGCCCACCTGGACGACGCCGACCGCGACGCCCACCTGGCGTCCCCGTCGCCCGGCGACGACACCCACCACCGCGGCACCCCTTCGCCGGACCCGTCCTCCCCGACCCGGCCGACCTGACCGCCCTGGCCGTCCACAGCCGCGTCAAACGCCGACCGCCCGCGGATATCGGGTGTCCCCGCCGGCCCGCGCGACCCTAGGGTGCCGGGGTGAACAGCTCACCGCGCCTGGAGAAGGCCACCCCCGACAACGTCCTCGACGCCTGCCGCCTGCGAGTCCGCCCCGGGCAGGAGCGGTTCGTCTCCCCGGTGGCGCAGTCGCTGGCCGAGGCGTACGTGCACCCCGACACCGCCTGGCCCCGGCTGGTCTACGACGGCGACCGGCTCGTGGGCTTCGTCATGGCGTTCTTCGACGTCCGCTTCGACGCCGACGGCCCCGGCGGCCCGCTCCGCTCCGGCCTGTGGCGGCTGGCCGTGGCCGCCGGCGAACAGGGCCGGGGATACGGGCGCTTCGCGGTGGAGGCCGTCTGCGAGGAGATCCGCCGGCGCGGCGGGACGCACGCGACGGTGACCTGGAAGCAGGGGGAGGGCGGACCCGAGCCGTTCTACCTGAGGCTCGGCTTCCGTCTCACCGGGGGGACGAGCGGCGACCAGGTCATCGGCGAGCGGGACCTGACGGCCGCGTCCTGAGCGCGCGACCGCCGGCCGCGCAACCCGCCGCGTCACCGGGGGCGTTCGGCGCCCACCTCACGGGCCCCCTCGGGGAGTTCACGACGGGCGCGCACCCGGCCGGGCGCACCGGCGGGCATACTCCGGCCATGGACACCAGCACGGGCACGGGCCGGACACGGCCCGGCCGGACGACGCCGGACACAGGGCCGCACCGCCCCGCGGAATGGGCGCTGCGCCCCGCGGAACCCGCGGACGTCGAGACGATCGCGGAACTGCGGGCCACGGTGATGCGCCCGGACCTGGAACGGCTGGGACGGTACGACGAGCACCGGGTCCGGCAGCGGCTGCGGGACTCCTTCTCCCCCCGCCACACGTCGGTCGTCGTCGCCGCCGGAGTTTTCGCGGGCTGCGTCACCGTGCGCCCGGCCGGGGACGGGCGGTGGCTGGAGCACTTCTACCTCGCCCCGGACCTCCAGGGCCGGGGCATCGGAACGGCCGTCCTGCGGTCGCTGCTGGCGCGGGCCGACGCCGACGGCGTGCCCGTCCGGCTGAACGTCCTCCAGGGCAGCGCCGCCCGGCGGCTGTACGAGCGCCACGGGTTCACCGTGGAGGACCAGGACCCGGTCGACGTCTTCATGGTGCGGCAGCCGGGTGCCGCGGGCGTCCCCGGGGCGTGAGGAGGACCGTGCGGGCGCACCCGGGACGCGCCGCCCGCACGGTCCTCCGTCCGCACGGGGTCCCGCCCCGGCGCGGTGGGCGCGCCGGGGCGGGACCGTGAGGAGCGTGCGGGAACGCGCTCGGGAGGGGGTCAGGGGCTGGTGCAGGTGACGTCGCCGGGCGCCGTCGAGGAGCTGCCGGTGGCGACGAACCCGAACGTCACGGAGCCGTTGGCCGCGATGGTGCCGTTCCAGGGGCCGTTGTGCACCGTGACGGACCCGCTGGTCCCGGTGTGCCGGCCGCCCCAGAGGTTGCTGATGGACTGGCCGGACGCCAGGGTCAGGCCCACCGTCCAGCCGTTGAGCGCGCTGGAGCCGTTGTTGCGGACGGTCACCTCGCCCTGGAAGCCGCCGGACCAGCTGTTGACCGTGCGGTAGGTGGCGGTGCAGGCGCCGTCGCCCGACCCGCCGCTGCTCCCGTCGGTGCTGCCCTGGCTGGTACCGGTGCTGGTGCCCTGACTGGTTCCGGTGCTGGTCCCCTCGCTGGTGCCGGTGCTCGTTCCGGCGCTGGTGCCCGTGCTGGTCCCCGCGTCGGTGCCGCCGCCGTCGGAGAGGGCCGGGGTCTGCCAGTTCCGCCACTCGGAGAGGTTCGCGGACTTCTTGCCCGCGATCCTGAACGTGCCGGAGGAACTGCCCGTCTTCAGCAGGAACTTCTGGATGTTCTGCTGGAGGGGCGTGCGCCACTCGGACCGGACGGCGCAGTGGTCGCCGCTCTGGACGTCGGACCAGTAGGTGATGTTGCCCCCCGCGCCGAGGGCCTTGTAGACCTCCGCGCCGCCCAGCGCCGCCACGGCCCCGGACCGGGCGCCCAGCCAGTCGATGTGGGGGTTGTCCATGATGAACAGGCCCCGCGGCGCGATCATGCCCACCACCTGGTGGGTGTCCACCGGCAGCGCGCTCGGGTCGCCGGTGTAGGAGCCGAACGCGTCACCCAGCCACGGCTGCTCGGAGTAGGCGCTGCTCAGCGGCTGGGAACCGCTCTCCCTGGCGATCGAGCGGAAGGCGTTGACGCCGCCGCTGCCCGACTCGATCGGCATGGTCAGGGCGATGCGCTGGTCGAACGCGCCCGCCACGAAGGCGCCCTTGCCGTACCGCGAGCATCCCGTGACGCCGGTCGCGTCCGCCCTGAGGACGGTGCCGCCCGACTGCTCGACGACGTCGATGATGCGGCTCACGCCCCAGGCCCAGGCCGCCAGCAGCCCCGTGCTGCTCTGGGAGCCGTAGACGCTGTAGAACGCGCCCTGCTTGTTGTTCCGCGCCGTGCCCTCGCGTCCGACGGAGAAGGGGTCGTAGCTGATGACGGCGGCGCCGGAGGACTTGATGGTGGACGTGTCCGCGCCCAGCCCCCCGTAGACGATGACGGCCGGGAAGGGGCCGGTGCCGCTGGGCAGGTCGACGCCCGCGGAGAAACTGGCCGTCCTGCCCTGGTGCCCGACGTTCACGGTGATGCTCGTCCGGGAGACCGTCCCGGTGACGCTCTCCGGCTTCCCGGGCTTGTCGCCGTAGACGGACCGCTCCGCCAGCTCCCTGATCTCCGCCCGGCGGCACCGCCAGTCGGACTTGGCGGAGACGCGCGTGCCGTCCAGCCTCTTGAACGGGTCGGGGAGCAGGGACTCGGACGCGGAACCGCCCGGCACGGACACCCGGCAGTCGGCGCCGTCGTCCTCGACGAGCGCGGCGGCCTGCGCGGCGGGCACGAGCCGGTCGGCGGCGCCCGCCTGCGGGCCGAGGGCGGCGGTGGCCAGGCCGACGACGGACACGAAGACCGCGGCTGCCCATAACCGGGGGCGACATCGGTGGAAGCGCATGGGGGGACCTCCAGTGGAAGGCGCGCGCCGGCGGGAGCGGCCCCCTGCCGCAGGGCAGGGGGCCGGTCGACCGCCGGCGCGCGCCGGACAGTGGGAAGCGCGCCGGTCCGGCCGGGCAGGAGACGCCACCGCGGGCGCGACGGCCGGAGGGGGAGGTTGGAACTCCGGGGGGAGGAGTCGCGCGGATCGCGGGGCGCCGAACCGGATGTGGAAGCGCTCCCAGACTAGGGACGGGTTCAGGACATGACAATGTCGGAACACGCGTTGCCGCAGGTTGTCCGTTTCCGGGCTCATACCGGCGAGTAACGCGCCCATGACGAACGGACCAAGCGGTGGAAAACGATCGCCGGAACGGCCTTCACCTGCGCTTTTATCCTGCGGAAACTTTCGGCCACTTTCCGGTAGACAAAAGAAAACTTTCGAAACATTTCGTGGGTGAGGAGGCGCGCCTGGCCGGAGGGCCACGGTCGCCGGGCCCCGGGAGGACGGCGGCCCCGGAGGGGCGCCGGCCCCCGGGCCGGGACACGGACGCGGGAGCCCGGGGACCTACACTTTCCGGGTGTCCGCCCCCCTCACCCCCTTCCCCACCGACCCGCGCGCCGGCGACGAACTGCGCGACGCGCTCGCCCGCCTCCTCGACGGGCTGCCCCCCAGGCAGGCCGTTGGGGCCGTCGAGCGGCTGATCACCCACTACCGGGGGAGCGTCCCCACCGGCACGCCCGTCCTGCGGGACCGGGCGGACGTCGCGGCCTACGCCGCCTACCGGATGCCCGCCACCTTCGGGGCCGTCTCCGCGGCCCTGGGCGCCCTCGCCGACCGGGCCCCCGGCCTCGCCCCGGGCAGCCACCTCGACGTGGGCGGAGGCACCGGCGCGGCCGTGTGGGCCGCCGCCGCCGTCTGGGGCGACGGCGCGGCGGACGGGACGGACGGAACGGACGCTGCGGACGTGCGGCGCACCACCGTCCTGGACTGGGCCGAACCCGCCCTCGTCCTCGGCCGCGAACTGGCCGCCGCCTCCGGCTCGGCCGCGCTCCGCACCGCCCAGTGGCGGCGCGCACGGATCACCCCCGGCGCGGAACTCCCGGCCGCCGACCTGGTCACCGTCTCCTACGTGCTCAACGAACTCACCGAGGACGCCCGGCACTGGCTGGCCGACGCCGCCGCGGCCGCCGGGAAGGCCGTGGTCGTCGTCGAACCCGGAACACCGGACGGCTACCGGCGGACCATCGAGGCCCGCGACCGGCTCGTCGCCGCCGGACTGCGCGTCCTCGCCCCCTGCCCGCACAGCGGCACGTGCCCGATCGCGCCCGGCTCGGACTGGTGCCACTTCGCGGCCCGCGTCAGCCGCTCCTCCCTCCACCGGCAGGTGAAGGGAGGAGCGCTGGCCTACGAGGACGAGAAGTTCTCCTACGTCGCGGCCGTCCGCCCCGAGGCGGCCGGCGCGCCCGCCGGGGCGCGGATCGTGCGCAGGCCGCAGATCCGCAAGGGCCAGGTCCTCCTCGACCTGTGCGCGGGACCGGACCCGGAGCACGGCGGACTGCGGCGCGAGACCGTCACCAAGCGCCACGGGCCCGCGTACCGCGCCGCGCGGGACGCCGCCTGGGGCGACGAGTGGGACACCGGACGGGACGGCGGACAGGACACCGGGCAGGACACCGGACAGGGCAGCGGGCCGGACGGCGGGTGAGCGCCGCCCGGGAGCGGGTCAGAGGCGCAGCTCCGCCGTACAGCACTTCACGCTGCCGCCGCCCTTGAGCAGCTCGCCCAGATCCACGCCGACCGGTTCGTAGCCGCGCTCGCGCAGCGGCCCGGCCAGCCCCACCGCCGCCTGCGGCAGCAGCACGTGGTGCCCGTCGCTGACCGCGTTGAGGCCGAAGGCGCGGGCGTCGGCCTCCCCGGCGACGATCGCGTCGGGGAACAGCCGGGCCAGCACCGCCCGGCTCCCGGGCGAGAACGCGCCCGGGTGGTACATCACCGCGTCGTCGCGGGAGTCGTCCAGGACGCACAGCGCCGTGTCCAGGTGGTAGAAGCGCGGATCCACCAGGTCCAGGCCGATCACCGGACGCCCGAAGAACTCCTGCGCCTCCGGATGCGACAGCGGACTGCTGCGGAACCCGCGCCCCGCCAGCAGCCAGGAGGCGGTGACGGCGAAGTCGCCCTCCCCCTCGTTGATGTGCTCCGGCTCGCGGACCTCGGTGAAACCCCGGGCGCGGTACCACTCCAGGTGCGCCGCCGCCTCGCCCGCCCGCTCCGGGTGCGCGAACCGGGCGCCGAGCACCCGGCCGTCCACCACGAGCGCGCCGTTGGCGGCGTACACCATGTCGGGCAGGTCCGGGTCGGGGACGAGCTCCTCGACGGTGTGGCCGAGCGAGCGGTACAGGTCGCGCAGCCGCTGCCACTGGGCGACGGCCAGCGGCAGGTCCACGGGCTTGGCGGGGTCCATCCACGGGTTGATGGAGTAGGCGACCCGGAAGTGTGTCGGTGGACACATCAGGTAGCGGCGGGGTGCGTACACGTGAGGCTCCTCACAGGATCGCTGTGTGGCGGGAGATGTGCACTGTGTCAGCAATGGTCCGCCCCGCGGGCCCGGACGGCACCGCCCGGAACCGGTTTCACCGCCGGGCAGACCGGCGTCATACGGGCGGAGGAGCCCGATCCGGCCAAGGTGACGCATACAACCACCCCCCGGGCGTCCGCCGGACGCGGCGGAGGGGGAGGATGGAAAAACGGTCATCCGAGATCCGTGGATTCCGCCCGGCTGAGGGCGCTCGGTTCCGTACCCTCGGAAAACACACGGTCCCGGTCGCGAGCGAGGCGGTACATGGAACGCGAAAGCAGATTCTCCCGGTGGCTGCGGCGACGCTCCCGGAGCGGCGCACGCACGATTGCCGCGCAGGAGGCGGCCCGCCTCCGTGAGGACCTGCTGCTGACAGCCGCCGCGGCGGGCTTCCCCCTCGCGCCGGCCGCGCACCCCGAGGGCTACGGCTGCTCCTGCGACCGGATCGGCTGCCCGACGCCCGGCCGCCACCCCGTCTCCTTCGCCTGGCAGACGCAGGCCACCACCGACCCCGAGCAGATCGCCCGCTGGGCGAGCAACCAGCCCCTGGCGAACTTCGTCACCGCCACCGGACGCACCCACGACGTGCTGGACGTGCCGGTGACGGCCGGCCGGGCGGCGCTGGAGCGGCTGGAGGCCGAGGGCGTCGAGGTCGGGCCGGTGGCGGTGTGCGGCAACGACCCGTGGTCGGGGCGGATGCTGTTCTTCACGGCCACCCGCGGCACCCCCGACGACGAGGACGAGTGGTGGCCGTGCGAGCTGGACTGCCACCCCGAGACCCTCGACGACCACCCCGGCCTGCGCTGGCACTGCCGCGGCAGCTACGTGCTCGTGCCGCCCGCGCGGCTGCCCGGTGACGACACCGGTCCCGCGGTCGGCTGGCTCCGCGCCCCCGAACGTCCGCTGCCCGACCCGCTGACGCTCCTGGAGGCCCTGACGGACGCGTGCGCCGCGCACGCGGAGGAGCAGCCGGACCAGGCCCCCTGGCCGGTGCGCTGACCGGCCGGCCCGCGGCGCCCCACCGGGCGCGCGGCACCGGTCGCGCAGCGCCGCGCGGGCCGGGCGCGGGAGCGGCCCGCTTCCCCGGCCGCCCGGCTCACCCGCCCTTGGCGCCCGTCAGGCCCTGGAGCCGGTAGACCAGCCGGACCTTCCGGTCGGCCGCGTCGGCGGCGGGGACGGACGCCGTCTGGAGGGCGACCCGGACGTACGTCACGGACTGCTTGGGCGTCCCCTCCAGCAGCGCTTTCACATAGGGGTCCCGGACCCGGGGCCGGTAGCCCTCGGCCACCGTCTGCTTCGACTGGTGGTGGGTGGTGAAGAACACCAGCGCGCCGCCGTCCTCGGTGCGCAGCCCCAGCGGGGCGAACCGCGCGTCCTCGGCCGGCAGGTCGGCCCACTCGGTGCGGGCGCCGGGGCTGACCGCGGACTTCTTCCGCTCCTCGCGCACCTCGCTGGTCAGCGGCCCGTCGGCGAAGGCGTCGCCGCCCTCGCGCAGGTAGTCGGCGTAGGCGCGGCCCAGGTCCTCGGGGGCCATGGCCAGCCGGGCGGTCTCGCCGGCGGGAACGGCCTCGACGTGGCCCTCGCCGTCCTCGGCGAAGTCCGGGACGGCGTTCTCGGCCAGCACCGCCAGGTACGACGCCTTCCACTTCTCCGCGATGCCGCCCCGGGTGAAGACCAGCAGCCAGCGCGCCCCCCGGCTGCGGTTGCTGGCGGCGTCGGCGACGAAGAACTTCGGCCAGCCCGCCTGCTTCGGTATCAGGAAGCGGGCGTCGCTCAGCTCCAGCGGACTGGGGTCGGGGTTGCCGTCGGGATGGACGGAGCGCTTGGCCCGCAGGCCCGCCTGGTCGATGGCGCCCAGGGCGCCCGTCTCGATGGTGGTGTTGAGCTTGGCGTCGTAGGTGCGGTTGGCCTCGTTGTTGGTCTTGGTGAACTCCTCGAGGACCTTCGCGGCCTCCGCCTCCGTCGTCGCGGGCACCACGGCCTTCTCGCCGTGCACCGTGACGCAGCCCGACACCCCCGTCAGCCCGGTCAGCACCGCGACCAGCACCGCGACGGCCCTCAGCCCACGCGCCTTCGTCCGCACTCTCCTCGACCCCTCCCGGACAGGCTTTTCCGGGCCGAACCCTACCGCTGCCCCGCCCGGCCCGGACGCGGGCCCGGCCCCGCCCCGGTCAGGTCGGGGCGGGGCCGGGGGTCCGGCGCGCCGCGGGTCCCGCACGGCCCGCGGCGCGGGCTTTCCGGGGACGCGCCCGGCCGGCCTCAGGAGACCGAGCAGGCGCCGCCGTCGAGGGTGAAGGCGGTCGGGCTGGTGTTGCTGCCGTTCCAGGTGCCGATGAAGCCGAGGGTCACCGAGCCGCCCGCCGGGATGGCGGCGGTGTACGAGGCGGGCCGGACGGTGACGTCGGCGCCGCTCTGGCCCGGGGTGCCGCCCCACATGGTGCTGATCGTCTGCCCGGCCGGGAACCGCCAGCCGAGCGTCCAGTCGCGGATCGCGGTGGTGCCGGTGTTGCGGACGGTCACCTCGCCCTGGAAACCGCCCTGCCACTGGCCGGCGACCTTGTAGGAGACCGAGCAGTTCGCGGTGGTGCCGTCCCCGCCCTGACGGGTGGTGACGGTGACGGCGGCCGAGCGCGCGGAGCGGTTGCCCGCGGCGTCCCGCGCGTACACGGCGAAGGTGTAGGAGGTGTTCGGGGTCAGGCCGGTGACGGTGGCCGAGGTGCCCGTGGTGGTCCGGACGGTGGTCTCGGAGGAGCCGTTCACGCGCACCACGTCGTACCCGGCGACCCGGACGTTGTCGGAGGAGGCCGCCCAGGACAGGGTGACGCCGGTGGAGGTCACCCCGGAGGCGGTGGGAGCGCCCGGCCGGGTGGGGGCCTCGTCGTCGCCGCCGCCCGGACCGCCGTAGACCGTGGCCTCCTCGGCGGTCGCGGCGATGCCGTCGGCGCCGTTGAAGAGCCGCTCGCCCCAGGGGGTCAGGGCGTCGGGGTCGAAGCCCTCGACCATGTCCAGGTACTCGACCCCGCCGCCGTTGCCGCTCCAGGACCAGCCCAGGTAGCCCAGGCCGAGCCGCTGCGCGGTGGCCAGGATCGCGTCCTCGTCGGGGTTGCCGTCGGAGTGGTCGTGCCCGAACTCGCCCACCACGATGGGCAGTTCCGCGTCGACGAAGTGGTTCAGGTAGTCCTGCACCTCGGCGGCGGTGTCGTAGACCCCGTACATGTGGATCGAGAAGATCGTGTTGCGGTCGGGGTCCGCGGAGAAGACCGAGGCGGCGTCGGCGCGCATGGTGCCCGACCAGTCCTGGCCCCAGTTGGGGGCGTCGACCATCAGCGCGTGGTCGAAGCCGGCGGCGCGGAGCTTCTGGACGGCGGCCCGGGTGTCGGCGGTCCAGTTCTGGTAGCCGGTGTTGCCGTGCGGCTCGTTGCCGATGTTGACGACGACGTAGTCCTCCTGGCCCTCCAGCGCGCTCTTGACGCTGATCCAGTAGTCCGCCGCGCGGTCCAGGGAGACGGCCCCGCTCTGCTCTCCGTAGCCGGTGGTGTCGTGCACCTCCAGGACGCAGATGAGCCGGTTGGCCTTGCACTCGGAGACGACGTTCGCCACGTCTAAGGCGTCGTTGCGGGTCCAGCGGTCGCCGCTGCTGAGGACGACCCGGACGGTGTTGGCGCCCTTGGCCTTGATGTGGGAGAGGGAGTCCAGTTCGTGGGCGTACCAGGTGTGGGCGTGGTTGACGCCCCGCATCACGAAGTCGTTCCCGTTCCCCTCCAGCAGGCGTCCGCCGCTGACGTGGAGGCCGGTCGCGGCGTCGGCGTCGTTCCCGGCGGCGAGGGCGGGCTGGCCGGGGCCGAACAGCGACAGGGCCAGGCCGAGGAGGACGCCCCCGGCCGTGCGGGCGGTGCGTGGTCTCATCTGTGTCACTCCAGACCGTACGTATGACAACGATGTCGAATGGCGCGGTACCGATGGTGCGACGCTGACTCCGGGAGCGCTCCCAATCAACATCCGGGCCTGACGCCCCGTCAAGAGGTGTGACACAGATCGATTCCGGCGGCCGGGGGCCGGGCAGAGGACGCCGGCGCCCCTGCCCGGCCCCCGGCCGCCGGAGGGTCACGGCAGCGTCAGGATCTCCGCACCCGACTCGGTGACCACCAGCGTGTGCTCGAACTGGGCCGTCCGCCTGCGGTCCTTGGTGACGACCGTCCAGCCGTCCTGCCACATCTCCCACTCGTGGGTGCCCAGCGTCAGCATCGGCTCGATGGTGAACGTCATGCCCGGCCGCATCACGGTGGTCGCGCGCGGATCGTCGTAGTGCGGGATGATCAGCCCGGAGTGGAACGAGCTGTTGATGCCGTGCCCGGTGAAGTCCCGCACCACCCCGTACCCGAAGCGCTTGGCGTACGACTCGATCACCCGGCCGATGACGTTGATCTGACGGCCCGGCTTGACCGCCTTGATCGCGCGGTTCAGCGACTCCCGCGTCCGCTCCACCAGCAGCCGCGACTCCTCGTCCACGTCACCGCACAGGTAGGTGGCGTTGGTGTCGCCGTGGACGCCGCCGATGTAAGCGGTCACGTCCAGGTTCACGATGTCGCCGTCGCGCAGCACGGTCGAGTCGGGGATGCCGTGGCAGATGACCTCGTTGACCGAGGTGCACATCGACTTGGGGAAGTTCCGGTACCCCAGCGTGGAGGGGTACGCACCGTGGTCGCACAGGTACTCGTGCGCCACCTCGTCCAGCTTGTCGGTGGTCACGCCGGGCGCGATGTGCCGGGCGGCCTCCTCCATGGCGCGGGCCGCGATCCCGCCCGCGATCCGCATCTTCTCCACCGTCTCGGCGTCCTGGACCTCCGGCCCGGTGTACGGAGCCGGGGCGTCCTTCCCGACGTACTCAGGGCGGGGGATCGAGGCGGGCACCGTGCGCCGCGGGGACAGGGTGCCGGGAACAAGAAGCGACTGGCCAGACATGTGCGCGAGTGTAACCGCGGTAGGCGGACGCGCCACGGGGCAGCATGTCCCCATGGCACTCTTCACAGGCAGGAAGACCGGCAGGCCCGGCGAGTGGTTCTACTGCATCAGGCACCGCAAGGTCGAGGAGGGTCCGGAGTGCCCGGCCAAGGACCGCCTGGGCCCGTACCCGAACCGCGCGGAGGCCTCCCGCGCGATGGACACCGCCCGCGAACGCAACGTCCAGTGGGAGAACGACGCCCGCTGGCGCGATGACGACGACGCCCCCGAAGACGCCGGCTGACACCGGCCGGCGCCGGCGGGCGGCCCGTCCGCTCAGACCGCCGTCGGCTCAGGGCCCGCGCCGGGACCCGAGCCGGGCCCGCCGGGATCCGAGCCGGACCCGCCGGACGGCCGCGCCGCCCGCACCGCCGCCGCGTGCGGACTCGTGCGCACGTCGTACGCCATCAGCTTCGGCAGGGCCAGCGCCAGCAGCCCCACCGCCGCCACACAGGCCAGCCCCCCGCCCCACACGGAGACGCGCACGGAGGTCAGCGCGGCCATCGCGCCCGCGCGCACCTGCCCGAGCTGCGGGCCCGCCATGTACGACAGCATCTCGATCCCGGCCAGCCGCCCCCGCAGCTCGTCGGGAACCGTCTGGTTCCAGATCGTGCGGCGGAAGATCCCGCTCACCGCGTCGCACCCGCCGCCCACCGTGAGGAACAGCAGGACCAGCCAGACGTCCTGCGCCAGGCCCGCCGCCACCATCGACGCCCCCCACCCCGCCGCCGCCAGGACCACCGCCCGGCCGTGCCGGTGGACGCGCCCGATCCAGCCGCTCGTCGCACTGACCACCGCGGACCCCAGCGGGAGCGTCGCGAACATCAGCCCCACCGACCACGGCGCGTCCAGGTCGTCCGCGAGGAAGACGAAGAGCGCGATCGGGAACGACAGCACCGTGGCCGCCAGGTCCACGGCGTAGGTGCCCAGCAGGTCCTTGCGGCTCCACGCGTAGCGCGCGCCCTCCGCGATCCCCCGCAGCGACGGCCGCGCGGCGTCGCGGGCGGGGGGCGAGGGGCGCAGCCCGCGGGCCAGGGCGACGGAGACCGCGAAGGTCACCGTGTTGATCGCGTACGCCCACTCCAGTCCGGCGAAGGCGATGAGCACCCCGCTCAGGGACGGCGCGGCCACCCCGCCGATCTGCCAGCGCACGGAGTTGAGCGCGATCGCGGCCGGAAGCTGATCGTGGGGGACGATGCGCGGCACGATCGCCTCCAGCGCCGGACGCTGGAGGCCGCCGAGCGCGCTGTTCAGGACGGCCGCCGCGTACAGCGGCCACACCATCGGCTCGGGCAGCAGGCTGTTGACCAGCAGCAGCAGAACGGTCGCCCCGAGGGCGGACTCGGTCCACAGCAGCAGCTTGCGCCGGTCCACGGCGTCCGCGAGCGCCCCGCCGTACAGGCCGAAGACCACCAGCGGCACCAGCTCCACCGCGCCGAGCGCGCCGACGGCGGCCGTGGAACCGGTCAGCTCCTTGAGCTGGAGGGGCAGGGCGACGAAGGTGAGGAAGGTCCCGAAGACGGTGACCGCCCCCGAGCACCACAGCAGCCGGAAGTCGCGCGAGGAGCGCCAGGGGGACAGGTCGGGCAGCAGGGCGCTCGGTTTGAGGGACACGAGGGGCCATCGTGCGCGGCGCCGCCCGCCGCCGCAACGGTTTTACGCGCCGCCCGTTCCCGCCCGTTCCCCGCCCGGCATGCCCCCGCACGGGTGGCCCGGTGAGGTGCGGAGGTGGTTGTTACCGCCTGGTAGAAGCCGGGCGGCGGCGGGCTGGCAGGATGCGGGCATGACTTCCAACGACACATCCGCACAGACCCCCGGCGCCGCCCAGGAGGCGCCGAAGAAGGCCCCGGCGAAGGACCCCTGGGAGCTGCCGGACGTCTCCGGCCTGGTGGTCGGCGTCCTCGGCGGCACCGGCGACCAGGGACGCGGCCTGGCGTACCGGCTGGCACGCGCCGGACAGAAGGTGATCATCGGCTCGCGGGCCGCCGAGCGGGCCCGGGCCGCCGCCGAGGAACTGGGCCACGGCGTGGAGGGCGCGGACAACGCCGAGTGCGCGCGCCGCAGCGACGTGGTGATCGTCGCGGTGCCGTGGGAGGGCCACGCCGCCACCCTGGAGAGCCTGCGGGAGGAACTGGCGGGCAAGCTCGTCGTGGACTGCGTCAACCCCCTCGGCTTCGACAAGAAGGGCGCCTACGCCCTCAAGCCCGAGGAGGGCAGCGCCGCCGAGCAGGCCGCCGCGCTGCTGCCCGACTCGCGGGTGACCGCCGCCTTCCACCACCTGTCGGCCGTCCTGCTGCAGAACCCGGAGATCGAGGAGATCGAGACCGACGTGATGGTGCTGGGGGAGGTGCGGGCCGACTGCGAGATCGTGCAGGCGCTCGCCAACCGCATCCCCGGCATGCGCGGCGTCTTCGCGGGACGGCTGCGCAACGCGCACCAGGTGGAGTCGCTGGTCGCCAACCTGATCTCGGTGAACCGCCGGTACAAGGCGCACGCGGGGATCAGGCTCACCGACATCTGAGCCGCCCGTCCCGCCCGGCCCGTCCGCGCCCTCCGGCCCGCCCGCCCGCGCCCCCGGACGGGCCGGGCGGGACGATGGGGGACAATGGGCGTGTCGTACCGCTGTCCGCACCGTATGGAGCCCGCCCTCATGGCCCCCTCGCCCCTGTCCGGCCCGTCCCGGCGACTGTCCGTCTTCGCCCTGGTCGTCTGCGGCCTCGCCGTCGCCGCGGCGGTGGTGGCCTTCGTCAAGGGGGCCTGGCTGGTGGGGGTCGTCTGGGTCCTGATGGCCGGGGTGTCCTCCAACATCGCCTGGTACTACGTCCGCCGCGACCGGCTGGAGCGGGCCGCGGCGGAGGCGAACGGCACGGCGGTCAGCGGGGAATGAGGACGTTCTGGGGCGCGCCCTCCCAGAACCGGAAGTACTGCAGCCCGTAGGCGGTCTCCTGCCAGGAGACGCCCAGGGCCTCCATGAGGGAGTCGATGCCCGCCCAGAAGACGGCGTTGACCTCCGGCACCCACAGGCAGGCGAAGACCGCGATCAGGCCGAAGGGCGCGAAGGGCTCCACCTGGCGGCGGACCCTGGGGGACAGCCACGGCTCCAGGACGCCGTAGCCGTCCAGGCCGGGCACGGGCAGGAAGTTCAGGATCGCGGCCGTCACCTGGAGCATCGCCAGGAAGGCCAGCGCGCAGCGGAACGCGACCGGCGCGCCGTCCAGCGCGCCGAGCCAGAACGGCGCCGTCAGGGCCACCGCCAGGGCCGCGTTGACCAGGGGACCCGCGGCCGAGATCAGGCTGTGCTTCAGCCGGCCCCGGATGCGGTGGCGCTCGATGAACACCGCGCCGCCGGGCAGACCGATGCCGCCCATGATCACGAAGAGCACGGGCAGGACGACGCTCAGCAGCGCGTGGGTGTACTTGAGGGGGTTGAGGGTGAGGTAGCCCCTGGCCCCGACGGATATGTCGCCGCCGTGCAGCGCGGTGCGCGCGTGCGCGTACTCGTGGAGGCACAGCGAGACGATCCACGCCGAGACCACGAAGAGGAACACCGCGAACCCGGCGTTCGCCGCGAAGTCCGTCCACACCCCCCAGGCCGACACCCCCGTCACGGTGAGGAGGCCCAGGAAGACGGGGCTGATCTGTCTGCCGCTGCGGGTGCCGGACGTGCTGCTCATGGGCCCCGACCGTACCCGGCGCGGTCCCGGGGGCGCGAACCCGGCCTCCGCGCCGGCGCCCGCGCCCCCGGGGACGGGGACGCTCCGGGCTCCGGCCGGACGGCGGACGGGCCGGCGGCCCGCCGACAGGGCTGGGGGGTGCCGTCGACGGGCCGCCGGTGGGTGACCGGCGGGGGAAACCGGTCAGGGGAGGGTGGTCGTGGGGGAGCCGGGACGGGGGTCAGTGGAAGGAGTGCTCCTCGGCCGGGAACGCGCCGCCGACCACGTCCTGCGCGTACTCCCTGGCCGCCTCGCCCAGCGCCTCGCGCAGCTTCGCGTACTGCTTGACGAAGCGCGGCACCCGGCCCGAGGTCAGGCCCGCCATGTCCGTCCAGACCAGGACCTGCGCGTCGCACCCGGCGCCGGCGCCGATGCCGACGGTCGGGATGTGGAGGGACCGGGTGACCTCGGCGGCCAGCTCGGCCGGGACCAGCTCCAGGACGACCGCGAAGGCGCCCGCGTCCTGCGCGGCCTTGGCGTCGCGCAGGAGCTGCTGGGCCGCCTCCTCGTCGCGGCCCTGGACGTAGTAGCCGCCCAGCGCGTTGACCGACTGCGGGGTCAGGCCCAGATGGGCCATCACCGGGATGCCGGCCTGCACGAGCAGCTCGGTCTGGGGCAGGGACCGCTCGCCGCCCTCCAGCTTGACCGCGCCCACCCCGGCCTCCTTCACCAGGCGGGTGGCGTTGCGCAGGGCCTGGACGGGGCCCTCCTGGTAGGCGCCGAAGGGCAGGTCGGCGACGACCAGGGCCCGCCTGGTGCCGCGTACGACGGCCGCGGCGAGCACGGCCATCTCGTCCATGGTGACCGGGACGGTGCTGTCGTAGCCGAGGTGGCAGTTGCCCGCCGAGTCCCCGACCAGCAGGACGGGGATGCCCGCCTCGTCGAAGACGGACGCGGTCATCGCGTCGTACGCGGTGAGCATGGGCCACTTCTCGCCGCGCTCCTTGGCGGCGGCCAGGTCCCGGACGGTGATGCGTCGCTGCTGCGTTCCGCCGTACAGCGCCTTGCTCTTGCTGCTGTCGGCAGCCTGCGGGGCATGCGTCATTGCACTGGCTCCTGTGTCGTCGTCTCGAGGCGCCCTCACGGCGTCCCCGGATCGTGTCCATGGTCGCACTCCGGGGCGGGACGGGGGAAGGGGAGACGCCGCACCTCACAGGGGTCGGACGGGGGGCCGGCGGGCCCGGCGGGGGGCGGGCCGTGCGGCACCGGAGGGAGCGCGGAAACGATACGAGACCGTGCCGTATAGAAAAGACGTAATCTACCGCTATGACCGAATTGAGCACCGGGGCCGCGCGGACGCCGGTACCCGAGTCCGTCCACCGCCGGCGCTGGGCGATCCTGGCCGTGCTGATGCTCAGCCTGCTGATCGTCGTGCTGGACAACTCGATCCTCAACGTCGCGATGAAGACCATCGCGACCCCGGCCCCCACCGGCCTGGGCGCCACCCAGGGCCAGCTCGAGTGGGCGATCAACTCCTACACGCTGGTCTTCGCGGGCCTGCTGTTCACCTCCGGCCTGCTGGGCGACCGGTACGGGCGCAAGAGGATGCTGCTGTTCGGCCTGGCCCTGTTCGGCGTGGCCTCGATGCTGGCCGGACTCTCCGACTCGCCCGGCGAGCTGATCGCCTACCGCGCCCTGATGGGCTTCGGCGGCGCCTTCGTGATGCCCGGCACCCTGGCCATCCTGATGAACGTCTTCGGCCGCGACGAGCAGCCCAGGGCCATCGGCCTGTGGTCGGGCGGCGTCGGGCTGGCCATCGCCATCGGCCCGATCACCGGCGGCGTCCTCCTGGAACACTTCTGGTGGGGCTCGGTCTTCATGGTCAACGTGCCCATCGTGATCGTCGCACTGATCGCGATGGCCCTCCTGGTCCCCGAGTCGAAGGACCCCGAGCCCGGCCGCCTGGACCCCCTGGGCGTCCTGCTGACGGTCGTCGGCCTGGTGCTGCTGGTGTACGGCATCATCAAGGGCGGCCAACTGGCCGACTTCACCCACCCCGAGGTGCTGCTCACGGTGGGCGGCGGCCTCGCCGTCCTGGTCGGCTTCGTGTTCCACGAGAAACGCAGCGACCACCCGGCCCTCGACGTCCGGTACTTCCGCGACCCCGCCTTCACCGCCGCCGTCGCCGCCATCGCGCTGGCCTTCTTCGCGCTGATGGGGGTGACCTTCTTCATGGTCTTCTACACCCAGAGCGTGCGCGGCTACACCCCGCTCCAGACCGGCCTGCTGATGCTCCCGCTCGCCGCCTCGCAGCTGTTCTTCTCGCCCCGGGCCCGGCTGGTCGTGGAGCGCTTCGGCATCCGGGCGACCTGCACGGGCGGCATGCTGACGATCGCCGCCACCATGGCGTCGCTCCTGCTGCTCGACGGCGACACCCCGATCTGGATCCTGGCGGTGATCTTCTTCCTCCAGGCCGCCGGGATGGCGCACATCATGACGCCCGCCACCGTCGCGGTCATGCAGTCGCTGCCGCGGCGGAAGGCGGGCTCGGGATCGGCGGTCAACAACGTCTTCCGGCAGGTCGGCGGCGCGCTGGGCATCGCGCTCCTCGGCTCGCTGCTCTCCACGGCCTACCGGCGGCGGATCGACGGCGAACTGGCCGAGGTGCCCGGCCTGGCGAAGGGCGCCCGCCACGCGGCGGGCGAATCCGTCGAGGCCACCCTGGCCCTGGCTGACCGGCTGGGCCCGGCGGGCCGCGCCCTGGCCGAACGGGCCGACGAGGCGTTCGTCCACGCCATGCACGTCACGGTCGCCGGCTCCGCCTCCATCGCCCTGCTCGGGGCGGTCGTCGTCGCGCTCCTCCTGCCCGGCAGGAAGCGGGCGCAGGGGGAGGGGGAGGAGGGGGAGCGCGACGGCACGGAGGCCCGGGAAGCCGGGGAGGACGGGAAGGCCGGGGAAGCCGCGGGAGACGCGGGGCCGGCGGGGAGCGCGGAGGACGAGAAGGGGGCGGGTGCCGCCGAGGGCGCCGAGGCGGCGGAGAGCGCCGAGAAGGCGGAGACGCCCGGGGGCGCGGCGGGCGAGGACGAGGAGGAGACGGGCCGGGAACGGGAGTCCGTGGAGGCGGAACGGTGACGGGGACCGGGACGGGGACGCGGGCCGCCCGCGGCAGGCCGCGCAGCGCCGCCGCGGACCGGGCGATCGTCGAGGCCGTCCTGCGCCTGCTGGAGCGGGGAGTCGGCATCGACGCGCTGTCCATGGAGGGCATAGCCCGCGAGGCGGGCGTCGGCAAGGCGACCGTCTACCGCCGCTGGCCGGGCAAGGACGCCCTGCTGCTCGACGTCATGCGCACCCTGGAGGAACCCCCGGCCGAGGTGCGCGGCACGTCCGTGCGCGACGACCTGGTGGAGGTCCTGGAGCGGCTGCGGCAACGGGGCCTGGCCAAACGGAACTCGGCGCTCCTGCGTACCGTGACGAGCCACTTCCGCAGCCACCCGCGGCTGTGGCGGGAGTACCACGACACCGTGATCCGCGCCCGGCGCGAACTCCTCCACTCGGTGCTGCGGCGCGGCATGGCGAGCGGCGAGATCCGCGCCGACCTGGACGTGGAACTGCTCGGCGACCTGTTCGTCGGGCCGATGCTGGCCCGCGCGATGCTGCACGACGAGGGGGAGCTGCCCGGGGGACTGGCGGAGCGGATCGTGGACGGCGTGCTGGAGGGCGCCCGCCCGCGGAAATGATCCGGCAACGGGCGTGAAGCGAACGGGAAGCGGACGGGGAACGGCGGAAGCGGCCGGAAAGGCACCCGCCGGTGCGCATGCCGCGCCCCCGCGGTCGTCCGACGCCGGAATGTGCGCGTTTCGTTACAGTGACGGAGGGCCGCCGGAGGCGGGAACCCGCCGCCCGACCGCATTCGTCCTGGCAGACGTACCGGCGTGCGGGCCGCCCGGCGCGGCCGGCACGCCTCGTGGGCAAGGCCGCCCGCCGACCGGAACGCCGAACCGGACGGCGGGCCGCGACAACGGCAAGTGCAAGTGCAAGTGAGGACGGCGGATGGCACGGGCGTACACGACGGAGGCGGGCACGGAGCCGGGGCAGGACGGGACGGACCGGTGGTCCGGTTCCCCGGCCTCCGCCGCCGCCCGGGCCCGGCGCGCGATCGCCGGCCTGGGCGGCGAGGGCGGATGGCGGCGCGGCTGGATCATCGCACTGCTCGCCGTGGTGCTCGCCCTGGTGATGGCCCTGCACGCGCGGGTGCCCAACCGGGTGGGAAACCTGGGCAGCCTGCTGGAGACCTTCCTGCCGTGGGTGGGAGCGGCGATTCCGGTGCTGCTCCTCGCCGCCCTGCTGCGCCGCTCGGCCACCGCGCTCGTCGCGCTGCTGCTGCCCGTGGTGGTCTGGGCGGACATGTTCGGCGGCCTGATCACCGACAAGCGGGGCACCGGCGGCGACCTGACGGTCGTCACCCACAACGTCAACGCCGACAACCCCGACCCCGCCGGCACGGCGCGGCAGTTGGCGGCGTCCGGCGCCGAGGTGGTGGCGCTGCAGGAGCTGCCGGGCCGGTCGGTGGCGGAGTACGAGAAGGCGCTGGAGGACTCCTACCCCCACCACACCGTGCAGGGGACGGTCGGGCTGTGGAGCAAGTACCCGATCGGCGACGCCCGTCCGGTGGACATCGGGATCGGCTGGACCCGGGCGATGCGCGCGACCGTGACCACGCCGCGGGGCGAGATCGCCGTCTACGGCGCGCATCTGCCGTCGGTGCGGGTGAAGTTCGAGGCCGGGTTCACCGCCCGGCAGCGCGACGTGGCCGCCGACCTGCTGGGCGAGGCCATCGTGCGGGAGCCGATCGACAAGGTCGTGCTGCTCGGCGACCTCAACGGGACGATGAACGACCGGGCGCTGGCGTCCGTCACCTCCCAGATGCGCTCCACCCAGGGCGCGGCGGGCGACGGCTTCGGCTTCAGCTGGCCCGCGTCGTTCCCGATGACCCGGATCGACCAGATCATGGTGAAGGGAGTCGAACCGGTGTCGTCGTGGACGCTGCCCCCGACGGGGAGCGACCACCTGCCGCTGGCGGCGTCGGTGAGCTGGTGACGCACCGGCGGCCCCCCTTGGGAGCCGCCGGTGGACGGTACGGAAGGACGGCCTGCCCCTCGGGGCGGGCCGTCCTTCGGTTTCCAGCTCTTTTCGCACTCCGCCGTTGCTTTCGCTGCTTGTAGCACGGCTGTCACCTTTTTGTTTTGTGCCGGAACAAAAAGACTGCGAGACTGGTTCCAGCACGGAGCGCACAGACTCCGTTCCTCCTGCTTCGCAACCACCCCTCGCATCGAAAGGCCCACCATGCCCCTGGCCCTGCTCGCACTGGCAGTCGCGGCCTTCGGTATCGGCACCACCGAGTTCGTGATGATGGGGCTGCTGCCCGACGTCGCGGACGACCTGGGCGTCTCCGTGCCCACCGCCGGCCACCTCGTCTCCGCCTACGCCCTCGGCGTCGTCGTCGGCGCCCCGCTCCTGGCCGCCGTCGGCGTCCGCGTCCCGCGCCGGCGGATGCTGATCGCGCTGATGGGCCTGTTCACCCTCGGCAACCTCGCCACCGCCCTCGCCCCCGGCTACGGCACGCTGCTGGCGGGCCGGGCGCTGTCCGGACTGCCGCACGGCGCGTTCTTCGGCGTCGGCGCGGTCGTCGCCGCCCGGCTGGCCCGCGAGGGACGCGCGGCGCGGGCCGTCGCCACGATGTTCCTCGGCCTGACCGTCGCCAACATCGTCGGCGTCCCGCTCGGCACGGCGCTGGGGCAGCAACTCGGCTGGCGCGCCACGTTCCTGGTCGTCACGGCGATCGGACTGGTCGCGATGGCGGCGCTGGCGGTGCTGGTGCCGCACCTGCCGCTGGAGCGGCGAGGCGGCGGGGCGGGCCGCGAACTGACGCGGGAGGTGCGGGCGCTGGGGGACCGGCAGGTGCTGCTGGGACTGCTGACGGCCGTCTTCGGGTTCGCGGGCGTCTTCGCCCTCTACAGCTACCTCGCGTCGATGGTCACCGAGGTCACGGGGCTGGCCGACTCGTCGGTGACGGTCGTGCTGGCGCTGTTCGGCGTGGGGATGACGCTGGGCGCGCTGGCCGCGGGCCCGCTGACCGACCGGGCGCTGCGGCCCACGCTGTACGGCGCGCTGGGGGCGCTGGCGCTCGTGCTGGTGGCCTTCCGGTTCACGGTGCACGTGCCGTGGGCGGCCCTGGCGACCGTGGTGGTGATCGGCGCGGTGGGGTTCATGACCACCACGCCGCTGCAGATGCTCGTGATGGAGAAGGCGCGCCACGCGCCCACGCTCGCCGCGGCCTCCAACCACTCCGCGTTCAACCTGGCCAACGCGGGCGGCGCGTGGGCCGGCGGCACGGCCATCGCGGCGGGCTGGGGCTGGACGTCGCCCGCGCTGGTGGGCGCGGTGCTCGCGGTCGTGGGGCTCGCGATCGCCGTGGTGGCGGGCGTGCTGGACGGCCGGGGCGGCCGGGGCGGCCGTGGGGTGCTGGCGCGGCGGTCGCGGGTGGTGGCCCGTGGGGCGGGTGTCCGTGAGGGGGAGGCTCGTGGGGCGGGGGCTCGTGGGGCGGGTGTCCGCTGAGGTCGGGGCTCGTGGGGTGGGTGTCCGTGAGGGGGAGGCTCGTGGGGCGGGGGCTCGTGGGGCGGGTGTCCGCTGAGGTCGGGGCTCGTGGGGTGGGCCGGCGTCCGTGGGGGGCGGGGCCGGTCCGGGGCGGACGTTCCGGACGGTACTATTTACGGCCGTTACCGTGCATGGCCATGTGAAGCGCTCATTGGCCGCAAATAGCACTTGAGTGTCCGGAACATCCACCCCTCCCCGTCCCCTCCCGCGGTCGGCCGTCTGGCGGTCGGGGTCTGGTGGGGGCGGGGTGGCGGCGTCAGCCGGTCTCGCGCCAGCGGTTGGTGATGGGCAGCCGCCGGTCCTTGCCGAAGCCCTTGGCCGAGATCTTCGTCCCCGGCGGGTACTGCCGCCGCTTGTACTCGGCGGTGTCCGTCATCCGCAGGACGCGGGTGACGGTCTCCTCGTCGAAGCCCTGGGCGATGATCTCCTCGCGGCCCATGTCCCGGTCGACGTACAGCTCCAGGATCCGGTCCAGGACGTCGTAGTCGGGCAGGGAGTCGGCGTCCACCTGGCCGGGGCGGAGTTCGGCGCTCGGCGGCTTGAGGATGGAGTTCTCCGGGATGGGCGGGGTCTCGCCGCGTTCGGCCGCGGCCTTGTTGCGCCAGCGGGCGAGGCTGTAGACGGTCGTCTTGTAGACGTCCTTGATGGGGCCGAACGCGCCCACCGAGTCGCCGTAGAGCGTGGAGTAGCCGCAGGCCAGCTCGGACTTGTTGCCCGGGGCGAGGACGATGTGGCCCTCCTGGTTGGAGATGGCCATCAGCAGGGTGCCGCGCAGCCGGGCCTGGAGGTTCTCCTCGGCGAGCCCGGTGAGGCGGAGGGAGTCCATGTAGGCGTCGAACATCGGGGCGATGGGCACCGTGCGGAAGTTGAGGCCGGTGCGCCGGGCCAGGTCCGCCGCGTCGTCCTTGGAGTGCTCCGAGGAGTAGCGCGAGGGCATGGAGACGCCGTACACGTTCTCCGCCCCGATCGCGTCGCAGGCGATGGCCGCCACCAGAGCGGAGTCGATGCCGCCGGAGAGGCCGATGAGCACCGAGCGGAAGCCGTTCTTCAGCACGTACGCGCGCAGGCCGGTGACGAGGGCGGTGTAGATCTCCTCGTCGTCGTCCATCCGCGGTGCCTCCGCGCCGCTCACCTGCGGCTCGTAGGCGGGCAGCGGGTCGGCCGAGAGGATCCGGTGGTCGACGCGCAGGCCGTCGGCGACGCTGCCGGAAGGGGGCTCGGGCGCGGCGGCGGGCAGGTCGAGGTCGAGGACGACGCAGCCCTCCTCGAACTGCGGCGCCCGCGCGATCACCTCGCCGTCCGCGGAGACGACGATCGAGTCGCCGTCGAAGACCAGGTCGTCCTGACCGCCGACCATCGCCAGGTAGGCCGTGGTGCAGCCCGCCTCCCGGGCGCGGCGGCGCACCAGGTCCAGGCGGGTGTCGTCCTTGTTCCGCTCGTAGGGGGAGGCGTTGATCGACAGCAGCAGCCCGGCCCCGGCGGCGCGGGCCGCGGGCACCCGGCCGCCGTCCTGCCACAGGTCCTCGCAGATCGCCAGCGCCACGTCGACGCCGTGCACCCGGATCACGGGCAGCGTCTCGCCGGGGACGAAGTAGCGGAACTCGTCGAAGACCCCGTAGTTGGGAAGGTGGTGCTTGGCGTACGTCAGCACGACCTCCCCGCGGTGCAGCACGGCCGCCGCGTTCTGCGGGGCGCCGGCGGGCTGGCCGTAGCGGGGCCTGGCCTCCTCCGCCCGGTCGAGGTAGCCGACCACCACCGGGACCTCGCCCAGGCCCTCGTCCGCCAGCCGTCCGGCCAGGGCCGCGAGGGCGGCCCGGCTGGCGTGGACGAAGGACGGCCGCAGCGCCAGGTCCTCGACGGGGTAGCCGGTGAGCACCATCTCGGGGAACGCCACGAGGTGCGCACCCTGCTCGGCCGAGTGCCGCGTCCAGCGGAGGACCGCGTCCGCGTTCCCGGCGAGGTCGCCGACGGTGGAGTCGATCTGGTTCAGGGCGAGTCGTAGCTGAGGCACACGGCCAGTCTAATCGTCTGATTGACGCGATACCGGGAGGCGGACCGCCCTTTCCGCACAGCCGTGTTCACCCCGACCGGGGTGAACACGGCTGCAGGGGACGCCGCGCCGAACCTGCTGGAGGAAGCCGGGAAGCTGCCCGGCCACCGCGTCGAGATCATCGGGGGAGAGATCACCGTGACGCCGCCCGCCGACGGGCGCCGCGGAAACGCCCTGACCGACGTCATGGCCCCGCTCCTCGCCTCGGACCTGCACGGCAAGGAGTCCAGGGTGATCCAGGCCGGGGTCTGGCTGCCCGACGGTCCCTTCGACCACGCGGTTCCCGATCTCGCCGTGGTGGACGCCGACTTCGCCGAGCACAACCGCTACGACCCGGCCGTCTTCCGGACGGTCCTGGAGGTCACCTCCTCCAACTACGGCAACGACCTGAAGAAGAAGCCGGCCGCGTACGCCTTCGCCGGGATCCCGGTGTACGTCATCGCCGACCGGCGCGTCCACGTGCTCACCGAATCCGGGCACGGGGAGTACCGGGTGCACGCCGTGCACCCCCCGGGGGAGTCCTTACCCTGCCCGAGTCCGTGGGGGCGGCGGTGACGCTGGAGGCGGACGGGGTGCTCGGGCTGGACTGACCCCCGGAAAGAGGTTGCCGCGGGCGGGAGCCGCCGTCATCCTGAGAGCGCTCTCAGGATGACGGCGAAGAGGGGGAGGAACGCGGTGACCACGAGGACCGGGCCGTTCGTGAGGCCCTACCGGCCCGGGGACCGGGACGCGGTGTACGACGTGTGCGTGCGCACCGCCGACGCGGGCGGCGACGCGCGGGGGATCTACCGCGACCCCGACCTGATGGGCGACCTCTTCGCCGGCCCGTACGTCCACCTCGCGCCGGAGCTGGCGTTCGTCCTGGACGACGGCGAGCGGGCGGTGGGGTACGCGATCGGCACCGCCGACACCGCAGCCTTCGCCGAGGCGTTCCGCCGCGAATGGCTGCCCCGCGTCGCCGGCCGGTACCCGCGGGCCGAGGCGCCGCGGACCCCGGACGACCACATGATCGAACTGCTACACACGCCCGAGCGGATGGTCCTGCCCGAACTCGCCGACCACCCGGCGCACCTCCACATCGACATCCTCCCCGAGCACCAGCGGGCGGGACACGGCGGGGAACTGATGGGCGAGCTGCTCGCCGCGCTGCGGCGGGCCGGAGCGGAGCGCGTCCACCTGGGGATGCTGACGGCCAACACCGGCGCCCGCCGCTTCTACGACCGCCTCGGCTTCCACGAGCTGAAGGTGCCCGACCCCGGCCCGCTCACCTACCTCGGCAGGGCCACGGGAGAGCTGCCGCACCGCCGGAACCGCCCGGAGACCGGGTCGGCGTAATGTGGCGGTAACCCCTCACCGTGATACTGGTGTGCCGACCGCCCCGCGTCCCCGGGCGGTACGGGGAAGGGCCGTCTGACCAGCGAGGATGGGTGACCATGGACAAGCAGCAGGAATTCGTGCTCAGGACGCTCGAGGAGCGCGACATCCGGTTCGTCCGGCTGTGGTTCACCGACGTGCTGGGCTTCCTGAAGTCCGTCGCCGTCGCGCCCGCCGAGCTCGAGCAGGCCTTCGAGGAGGGAATGGGCTTCGACGGCTCCGCGATCGAGGGCTTCGCCCGGGTCTACGAGTCCGACATGCTGGCCAAGCCCGACCCCGGCACCTTCCAGATCCTCCCCTGGCGCGCCGAGGCCCCGGGCACCGCGCGGATGTTCTGCGACATCCTGATGCCCGACGGCTCCCCCTCGTTCGCCGATCCGCGCTACGTCCTCAAGCGGGCCCTGAACAAGGCGTCCGACCTCGGCTTCACCTTCTACACCCACCCCGAGATCGAGTTCTTCCTGCTGAAGGACAAGCCGGTGGACGGCACCCGGCCGACCCCCGCGGACACCTCGGGCTACTTCGACCACACCCCGCAGCACGTCGGCCAGGACTTCCGCCGGCAGGCGATCACCATGCTGGAGTCGATGGGCATCTCGGTGGAGTTCTCCCACCACGAGGGCGCCCCCGGCCAGCAGGAGATCGACCTGCGGTACGCCGACGCGCTCTCCACCGCCGACAACATCATGACCTTCCGCCAGGTCATGAAGCAGGTCGCGCTGGAGCAGGGCGTGCAGGCGACGTTCATGCCCAAGCCGTTCTCCGAGCACCCCGGCTCCGGCATGCACACCCACCTGTCCCTCTTCGAGGGCGACCGCAACGCCTTCCACGAGTCCGGCGCCGAGTACCAGCTCTCCAAGGTCGGCCGCTCCTTCATCGCCGGACTGCTGAAGTACGCCGCGGAGATCTCCGCCGTCACCAACCAGTGGGTCAACTCCTACAAGCGCATCTGGGGCGGCGCCCAGCGCACCGCGGGCGCCGGCGGCGAGGCCCCCTCGTACATCTGCTGGGGGCACAACAACCGCTCCGCGCTCATCCGCGTGCCGATGTACAAGCCGGGCAAGACCGCCTCCACCCGCGTGGAGGTGCGCTCGCTGGACTCCGGCGCCAACCCCTACCTGGCCTACGCGGTGCTGCTCGCCGCCGGGCTCAAGGGCGTCGAGGAGGGCTACGAGCTCCCGGCCGGGGCCGAGGACGACGTGTGGGCGCTGTCGGACTCCGAGCGCCGCGCGCTGGGCATCGAGCCGCTGCCGCAGAACCTGGGCGAGGCGATCTCCCTGATGGAGCGGAGCGAACTGGTCGCCGAGACCCTGGGCGAGCACGTCTTCGACTTCTTCCTCCGCAACAAGAAGCAGGAGTGGGAGGAGTACCGCTCCGAGGTGACGGCCTTCGAGCTGCGCAAGATGCTGCCGGTGCTGTGACGGCCCGGGCACGGGACGGCCGGTAACCTGCGGAACCGGGACCGACGCGGCGAGAGGACGGCACACGGTGGCGCAGGGCGGTCGGCGGGACAGCCGGTTCGGACGCTTCGTACGGCGCGGATTCGCCGACCCGGAGGCGGCCGGCCGGTTCCTGGACGCGCCCGCCCTCGACCGGGCGCGGGACGACGCGGTCCTGCTGGACGCGCTCGGCGCCACCGCCGACCCCGACCTGGCGCTGCGGTCCCTCGTCCGGCTGGCGGAGGCCCAGCCGGACGAGGGCGAGCGCCAGGCCCTGCTCGGCACCGTGCTGGCCGCCAAACCGCTGCGCGACCGGCTGCTGGGCGTGCTCGGCGCCTCCGAGGCGCTCGGCGACCACCTCGCACGCCACCCGGGAGACTGGCACGTCCTCCAGGAGTACGAGACCGCCGACCTCCACCCGGGAACGGCGGAGTTCGAGGCCGCGCTCGCCCCCGCCGGAGACCCCGACGAGCTGCGCGTCGCCTACCGCCGCGCCCTGCTCGCCATCGCCGCCCGCGACGTCTGCGGCACCACCACCGTCGACCAGACCGCCGCCGAGCTGGCCGACCTGGCCACCGCCACCCTCCGCGCCGCCCTGGCGATCGCCGAGCGCGAGGCGCCCGAGGACGCGGCGCTGTGCCGGCTGGCGGTGATCGGGCTGGGCAAGTGCGGCGGCCACGAGCTGAACTACGTCTCGGACGTGGACGTCGTCTTCGTCGCCGAGCCGGCCGGCGGACCGGGCCGCGGGAACGGCAGCGGGAACGGCAACGGCGACGGGGACGGCCGGGAGGAGAGCCGCGCCCTGCGGGCCGCGACCCGGCTGGCCTCCCGGATGATGCGGATCTGCTCCGACAGCACCGCCGAGGGCACCATCTGGCCGGTGGACGCCAACCTCCGCCCCGAAGGACGGAACGGCCCGCTGGTGCGCACCCTGAGCAGCCACCTGGCGTACTACCGGCGCTGGGCCAAGACCTGGGAGTTCCAGGCGCTGCTCAAGGCCCGCCCGGTCGCCGGGGACGAGGCGCTGGGCCGCGAGTACCGCGACGCCCTCGCCCCCCTGGTGTGGCAGGCCGCCGAGCGGGAGAACTTCGTCGCCGACGTCCAGCAGATGCGCCGCCGCGTGGTGGCCAACATCCCCGCCTCCCAGGTCGACCGCGAACTCAAACTGGGCCCCGGCGGGCTGCGCGACGTGGAGTTCGCCGTCCAGCTCCTCCAGCTCGTCCACGGGCGCAGCGACACCTCCCTGCGCAGCCCCACCACCCTGGAGGCGCTCGACGCCCTCGCCGCGGGCGGGTACGTCGGACGCCAGGACGCCGCCTCGCTGGGCGAGGCGTACCGCTTCCTGCGCACCCTGGAGCACCGCATCCAGCTCCGCCGGCTGCGCCGCACCCACCTGATGCCCCGCGACGAGGACGAACTGCGCCGCCTGGGACGCTCCCTGGGCTTCCGCCAGGACCCGGTGGCCGAGCTGACCCGCGCCTGGAAGCGGCACGCCGCGGTCGTGCGGCGGCTGCACGAGAAGATCTTCTACCGCCCGCTGCTGGACGCCGTCGCCCAGCTCGCCCCCGGGGAGATCCGGCTGTCGACCGACGCGGCCCGGCAGCGGCTGGAGGCCCTGGGCTACGCCGACCCGGCCGCCGCCCTGCGCCACCTGGAGGCGCTGACCTCCGGGGTCAGCCGCAAGGCCGCCATCCAGCGCACCCTGCTGCCGGTGCTGCTGGGCTGGTTCGCCGACTCCGCCGACCCGGACGCCGGGCTGCTGGGCTTCCGCAAGGTCTCCGACGCGCTCGGCCAGACGCCCTGGTACCTGCGGCTGCTGCGGGACGAGGGGGCCGCCGCGGAGAACCTGGCCCGGGTGCTGTCCGCCGGACGCCTCGCCCCCGACCTGCTGCTGCGCGCGCCCGAGGCCGTCGCCCTGCTCGGCGACCCCGGAGGGCTCGGACCGCGCGGCCGGCAGGCGCTCACCCAGGAGGTGCTGGCCGCCGTCGGGCGGGCCGAGGGGCCCGAGCAGGCCGTCGCGGCGGCCCGCGGGGTGCGGCGCCGGGAGATGTTCCGCACGGCCGCGGCCGACATCGTCGGGGCGTACCGGGTGGGCGGCGCCGAGGCGGGGGCCGCGGCCGCCGCCGGCAGCGGGGTGACCGACCGCGGCGACGGGGCCGCCGCCGCGGTGGACCGGGTGGGCGAGGCCCTGTCCGACCTCAACGCCGCGACGATCGCCGGAGCCCTGCGGGCCGCCGTGAGCGGCCGGTGGGGCGACACCCTGCCCACCCGGTTCGCCGTCATCGGCATGGGCCGCTTCGGCGGCCACGAGTTGAACTACGGCTCCGACGCGGACGTCCTGTTCGTCCACGAGCCGCGCGAGGGCGCCGACGAACGGGAGGCGGCCCAGGCCGCCTTCGCCGTCGCCAACGAGATGCGCCGCCTCCTCCAGCTCCCCAGCAGCGACCCCCCGCTGGCGATCGACGCCGACCTGCGGCCCGAGGGCCGCAGCGGCCCCCTGGTGCGGACCCTGGCCTCCTACGCCGCCTACTACCGCCGCTGGGCGCAGGCGTGGGAGCGGCAGGCGCTGCTGCGCGCCGAGCCCGTGGCGGGCGACGAGGAGCTGGGCCGCCGCTTCGTCGAGCTGATCGACCCCCTCCGCTATCCCCGGGGAGGCCTGGGGGAGGACGAGGTGCGGGAGATCCGCCGCCTCAAGGCCCGGATGGAGACCGAGCGGCTGCCGCGCGGCGCCGACCCCACCACCCACACCAAGCTCGGCCGGGGCGGGCTGTCGGACGTCGAGTGGACCGTCCAGCTCGTGCAGCTGTGCCACGGCGCGGAGGAGCCCGGACTGCGCACCACCCGCACCCGCCGGGCCCTGGCCGCCGCGCGGGACGCCGGGCTGATCGGCGACGAGGACGCCCGGACGCTGGACGAGGCGTGGGTGCTGGCCACCCGGGTGCGGAACGCCGTGATGCTGGTGCGCGGAAGGCCCGGCGACACCTTCCCCTCCGAGCCGCGCGAACTGGCCGCGGTCGCCCGCCACCTCGGCTGCGAACCGGGGCACGTGGGGGAGATGCTGGAGGACTACCGGCGCACCACGCGGCGGGCGCGGGCCGTGGTGGAGCGGCTGTTCTACGGGGACGGCTGAGGGGCCCGGAGACGACTGAGGCGGCTCCCGTCGGGGGCCGCCTATGGCGTGGCGGGCACCAGCCGGGGCATGCGGTGGACCGGTTCGCCGTACCAGAGGTAGGAGACCGCGAAACCTATGCCCAGGCAGGCCACCCCGCCCACCGCGTCCAGCCAGAAGTGGTTGGCGGTGCAGACGATGACCACCAGGGTGGCCGCGGGGTAGAGCCAGCCGAGGATCTTCACCCACAGCGGGGCCGCCAGCAGCGCGATGGTGATGCCGCACCACACCGACCAGCCGATGTGCATCGACGGCATGGCCGCGTACTGGTTGGAGACGTTCGCCATGTTGCCGGAGGCCATCGAACCCCAGGTGTCGTGGACCTTCACGGTGTCGATGAAGTGCACGCCCTCCATCAGCCGCGGCGGGGCCAGGGGGAAGAAGTAGTAGCCGAACAGGGCGACGGCCGTGGTGGCGAACAGCACCGTGCGGGTGGCGGCGTAGCGGCCCGGGTGTCTGCGGTAGAGCCAGACGAGCACCCCTATGGTGACGATGAAGTGCAGCGTCGCGTAGTAGTAGTTCATCGTCACGATGAGCCAGGTGACGCCGTTCGCCGCGTGGTTGAGCGTCTGCTCGACGGCGATGCCCAGGGCGCGTTCGACCTCCCACAGCCACGTGGCGTTCCGCATGGCCTGCGCCTCCTGCTCGGGCACGGCGTTGCGGATCATGGAGTACGTCCAGTAGCTGACCGCGATCAGCAGGACCTCGAACCAGATGCGGGGCCTGCGGGGGGCGCGGATGCGCCCGACGACGGCACGGCGCGGCGCCGGGACACGACTGTCTTCCCTGCGTTCACCTGCCTGAGTGACCACGGTCACCCGTTCTTCTTCTGTCGTCCTCGCGGTCGAAGCCCCCATGGGGGCACAGTCTGCCAGAATCCGGCTTCCGACCGATCATCCCCCGGTACCGTCCAGGCCGCCCCGCGTCCCCCGCGAGCCGGACGTCCGTGAGTCGGACGTCCGGCCCTGGGGGGCGGAGGCGGTGGAGCCCCGGACGACCAGCTCGGGCAGGAAGACGAACTCGCTGTGCGGGGCGGGGGTGCCGCCGATCTCCTCCAGCAGCGCCCGCACGGCCGCCTGCCCCATCGCGGTCACCGGCTGCCGGATGGTGGTCAGGGGCGGGTCGGTGAAGGCGATCAGGGGGGAGTCGTCGAAGCCGATCACCGAGACGTCGCCGGGCACCGACAGCCCGCGCTGCCGGGCCGCCCGGATCGCCCCGAGCGCCATCATGTCGCTGGCGCACACCACGGCCGTGCAGCCCCGTTCGATCAGGGCCCCGGCGGCGGCCTGCCCGCCCTCCAGGGTGTAGAGCGAGTGCTGGACCAGCTCCTCGGCCTCGCCGCGGTCCATCCCCAGCTGCTCCTGGAGGCTGGCCAGGAAGCCCTCCGTCTTGCGCTGGACGGGGACGAACCGGGCCGGCCCCAGGGCCAGGCCGATCCGCCGGTGCCCGAGCGAGGCCAGGTGCGTGACGGCCAGCCGCATCGCCGCGCGGTCGTCCGGGGAGACGAAGGGCGCCCGGACCTGCGGGGAGAAGCCGTTGATCATCACGAACGGCACGCCCTTGCCGCGCAGCTGCTCGTAGCGCTGCATGTCGGCGGTGGTGTCGGCGTGGAGGCCGGAGACGAAGATGATCCCCGCCACGCCCCGGTCCACCAGCATCTCGGTCAACTCGTCCTCGGTCGAGCCCCCGGGGGTCTGGGTGGCGAGAATGGGCGTGTAGCCCTGACGGGTCAGCGCCTGTCCGATGACCTGGGCGAACGCCGGGAAGATCGGGTTGTCCAGCTCCGGCGTGATCAGCCCGACCAGGCCCGCGCTGCGCTGGCGCAGCCGCACCGGCCGCTCGTACCCCAGCAGGTCGAGGGCGGCGAGGACGGACTCGCGGGTGGCCGGGGAAACGCCCGGTTTGCCGTTGAGGACGCGGCTGACCGTCGCTTCGCTGACCCCCGCCTGGGCTGCGATGTCAGCTAGCCGTGCGGTCACAGAAGTGGACTGTACCTGCCATGTGTCGGACTGCCCACCGTACCCGGGAGTTTGCCGGAAACCTTGCGGTATGCGCCGGGGTTCACCGCCGGATCTCCCTGCCGGACCTCCTGCCGGACGGACCACCGGACCTCCCCGCCGGACGGACCGCCGGACCTCCCCGCCGGACGGACCGCCGGGCCGGGGGAGCCGGGCCGGCGGTCCGGGGCGGTTCAGCGCACGATGTCGTAGCCGGGCAGCAGCTCGGTCTGCCACTCCTCGGCGGTGCGGGTCAGTCCCTGCCGGGGCGTCTCCTCGCCGCGGAGGATGGCCGTGTAGTGGGGCTGGAGGGCGCTGAGGAGATCGCCGTTCTCGGGGATGGGCGGACGGGCGACGGCCTTGGTCAGCACGACGTAGAAGGAGTCGCGGACGGGGTCGGCGAGGACCTTGTCGGTGTAGGCGGCGGTGCGCGTCGGCAGCAGCCCCAGGGCGAGGGCGGTGCGCTCCTGCTGTTCGGCGGACGTCATGTACCGGACGAACTCGTAGGAGGCTTCGAGGTTCTCCGACTTCGCCGAGACCACGAGGTTGTGGCCGCCGATCGGACCGCCCGCGGTGCCGGTGGAGCCGGCCGGGACGGTGGCGATGCCCAGGTTGCCGCGGTCCTTGAACTCCTCGCTCGCGAAGAGGTCGGCGGTCGCCCAGGGGCCGTTGATCATCATGGCCGCCTCGCCGTTCCTGAAGGCGTTCTGCATCGCGGCGTAGGCGTCCTTCGCCGGGGGCTCGGGGGCGGCCCCGGAGGAGACCAGGTCGGCGGCGGTGGAGATGCCGCGGACCGAGGCGGAGTCGGCGACGGTGATCTCCAGGGAGCCGGCGTCGACCAGGTCGCTCTCCTCGCCGTACAGGAAGGGCAGGGCGTAGAAGGGGTCGGGGTTGAGGACGATCCCCTCGGCGCCGGTCCGCTCCTTGATCCTCAGGGCGGCGTCCTTGAGGTCCTTCCAGGTGGCGGGCGGACGGGTGATCCCCGCCTCCTCGAAGATCCGCCGGTTGTAGAGCAGGGCGAGGGTGTCGGTCACCTGGGGGACGCCGTACACGCCGCCGTCCTCGTAGATCACGCTGTCGGTGACGTTCGGCATGAAGTCGGAGGAGACGTCGCCCTCCAGGGCGCGGGTGCCGGTGAGGTCGGCGAGGTGGCCGTCGGCCATGAAGCCGGCCGTCCAGCCGACGTCCGCGCGCAGCACGTCGGGGATGCCCGTACCCGACTCCACGGCGTCGAGGTACTTCTGCTGGGCCTGCTCGAAGGGGACGTTGACGTACTCGACGTCGATCGTCGGGTGCTTCTTCTCGAACTCGGCGACGAGCTTCCTGAAGTGGGGGGACTCGGCCTCGCCGGAGGTGTCCCACCAGGTGACGGTGCCGGAGGCCGGCGGGGCGTCCCCGGAGCCGCCGATCCCGCAGGCGGTGGCGGTGAGCGCCAGGCAGGCGGCGGCCGCGGCGCGGAACAGGCGTCCGCGCGGGCCACGCGGACCTCTGGACCCGGACGGTCCAGAACGTATGCGACTTTCCATACCCCACTACCCGTCTTTCTTCAATCGGGGGATCCGCTGGAACGGGGAGGAAGGTAGCAGCCGTGCAAGTTTTTGCGGAAGCCGTTGCAGACTCGTTTGCAGAAAGTTGCCGCAAGGTCTTTCTAAAAGATTGCCGCGCTGTTACGTTCCTCGTCAGCCCGGCGCCGCGACCACGCGGCCCGCGCGGAGTACGCCCGTGCCCCCGCGAGACGGGCACTTGATCATGGAGGAGTTCACATGCGGCGTGGCATAGGGACCACCGCACTGGTCGCGGCTCTCGCGCTGGCGGCCACCGCCTGCGGCGGCAGCGGCAGCGGCGACGACGGCAAGAAGGGCTCCAACGGCGAGCTCTCGGGCACCGTCGAGTTCTGGGACACGTCGGGTGACGCGGAGAAGGGCTTCTTCAAGAAGGTCGCCGAGGAGTTCGAGAAGGAGCACCCGAAGGTCGACGTCAAGTACGTCAACGTCCCCTTCGGCGAGGCGAGCAACAAGTTCAAGAACGCCGCGGGCGGCGGCTCCGGGGCTCCCGACGTGATCCGCACCGAGGTCGCCTGGGTGGCGGACTTCGCCAACCTCGGCTACCTGGCCCCGCTGGACGACACCGTCGCCGTCGAGGGCAAGGACGACTTCCTGGAGCAGGCCTGGGGCAGCACCCAGTTCGAGGGCAAGACCTACGGCGTGCCGCAGGTCATCGACACCCTGGCGCTCTTCTACAACAAGGAGCTGCTGGAGAAGGCCGGCGTCGAGGTCCCCAAGTCCTTCGAGGAGATCAAGGACTCCACGGAGAAGTTCGAGAAGGAGGGCGTCACCCCCTTCTACCTGCGCGGTGACGACCCCTACTTCGTCCTCCCCTTCCTCTACGGCGAGGGCGGCGACATGCTCGACGCCGACGCCAAGAAGATCACCATCGACGACCCGGCCGGCGTGAAGGCCTTCGAGACGATCCAGGACCTGGTGGACTCCAAGGCCGCGATCACGGACGTGACCGACGGCTGGGAGAACATGCAGAAGTCCTTCAAGGACGGCAAGGTCGCGATGATGGTCAACGGCCCCTGGGCCATCGAGGACACCCTCGCGGGCAAGCAGTTCAAGGGCAACGAGGACAACCTCGGCGTCGCCGCCGTCCCGGCCGGCAGCGCGGGCCAGGGCGCCCCGCAGGGCGGCCACAACATCTCGGTCTACGCGGGCTCGGACAACCTGGACGCCTCCTACGAGTTCGTGAAGTACATGACCTCCGCCGAGGTCCAGAAGCGCACCACCGAGGAGCTGAACCTCCTGCCGACCCGCACCTCGGTGTACGAGGAGAAGGCCGTCCAGGACAACCAGATGGTCCAGTTCTTCAAGCCCGCCGTGGACAAGGCCGTCGAGCGTCCGTGGATCGCCCAGGGCAACGCCCTCTTCGAGCCCCTGCGCGTCCAGCTCGCCGACGTGGTGAGCGGCAAGACCGAGCCGAAGGACGCGGCGGAGAAGGCCGGTGAGGAGTACGCCAAGCTCCTCAAGGACGAGGACTACAAGTAGGAGCCGGGCAGGAATCCGAGGAGAGGCTGACCGACGACATGGCTGTCGAGACCGGCCGGTCGGTGGCACAGGCCGCGGGCGGCGACGCCCGCGGCCGCGGCCGCGGCACCGGCAGAACGCCCGAGAAGGTCCCCGGACCCCTGCGCCGGGCCCTGGCCACCCACTGGTACGCCTGGGCGATGGTGGCCCCCGTGGTGATCGTCATCGCGGTGATCATCGGCTACCCGCTGGTCCGTGGCATCTGGCTGTCCCTGACCAACGCGGACGAGGCCAACGTCGCCCGCACCATCGGCGTCAACGAGATCGAGGCGACGTACGAGTTCGTCGGTCTGGAGAACTACCGGGAGATCCTCACCGACAGCGTCTTCTGGGACCGGCTCGGCTGGACGGTCCTGTGGACGGTGGGCTGCGTCTCCGTCACCTTCCTGCTCGGCCTGGCGCTGGCCGTGATGCTCAACCGGAAGCTGCGCGGCCGGACCCTGTACCGCATCGCCATCATCCTGCCCTGGGGCATCCCCGCCTTCGTCTCCGTCTTCGCCTGGAAGATGCTCTTCAACGAGAAGAACGGCATCCTCAACGCGGTGCTGAACGGCGGCGGCATCGACGGGGTCCCCTGGCTGGGCGACCCCACCTGGGCGAAGATCTCCGTCATCGCGGTGAACGTCTGGCTGGGCGTCCCCTTCATGCTCGTCGCCCTGCTGGGCGCCCTCCAGGCCATCCCGGCCGAGCTGCTGGAGGCCGCCGAGGTGGACGGCGCCAACGCCTGGCAGCGCTTCCGCAACGTGACCCTGCCCGGCATCCGCACGGTCAGCAGCACCGTGGTCCTGCTGAGCACCATCTGGACGTTCAACATGTTCCCGGTGATCTACCTGCTCACCCGCGGCGGCCCCGGCGACTCCACCGAGATCCTGGTGACCTACGCCTACCGGCTGTCCTTCCTCAACAGCCCGCGCGACTTCGCCACCTCCGCGGCCTGGGGCGTGCTGATCCTGCTGCTCCTGATGGCCTTCGCGGTGGTCTACCGCCGTTCGCTCCGCAAGCAGGGAGAGGTGTGGTGACGATGAACACCACGGGGACCAGCGGGTCCACCACCGCGACCACGACACCCGACCCCGTCACGACCGCCCCCGCGCCGGCCGCCCCCGCGCGCCCCCGCCGCGTCCGCGGGCGCGGCGAGCGCGGCCCCCTGGCCTCGTTCGGCCTGCACGCGGGCCTGCTGGCGGCCGCCGTGGCCGCGGTGTTCCCGCCGCTGTGGCTGCTGGTGACGTCGTTCAAGCCCAAGAGCGACGCCTTCACCACCTCGCTGGTGGAGAACTTCACCCTCGAGAACTACGACCACGTCCTGGGCGACACCTACTTCCTGACCTGGTTCGGGAACTCGGTGCTGGTCGTGGCCGTCACCACGGTGCTGGGCGTCTTCATCTCCGCCACCACCGGGTACGCCGTCAGCCGCTTCCGCTTCCCCGGGATGCGCCCGCTGATGTGGACCCTGCTGATCACGCAGATGTTCCCGATGGCGATCCTGATCGTGCCGCTGTACAACCTTATGGCGCAGCTGGGGCTCCTCAACCAGCCCCTCGGCCTGATCATCACCTACCTCACCATCGCGGTGCCGTTCTGCGCCTGGATGATGAAGGGCTTCTTCGACACCATCCCCGTCTCCATCGACGAGTCCGGACGGGTGGACGGCCTCAACCCCTTCGGCACCTTCTGGCGGCTGATCCTGCCGCTGGCCAAGCCCGGCCTGGCCGTCACCGGCTTCTACAGCTTCGTGACCGCCTGGGCCGAGGTCGCCTACGCGTCGGCCTTCATGACCGGCGAGGAGAACCTCACCCTCGCCGGCGGCCTGCAGACCTTCGTCAACCAGTACGCCGGCGACTGGGGCTCCATGACCGCCGCCGCGGTGATCATCGCCGTGCCGGCCGCGATCGTCTTCGGCTTCGCGCAGCGCCACCTCGTCGCCGGACTGACCTCCGGGGCCGTCAAGTCCTGACCCGGCCCCGGCCCGTCCGGCACCTCGCGTCCCCCCACTCACGACCACCAGGGATGACATGACCCAGCACTCCTCAGCCCCCGCCACCGGTACGGCCCCGGCCATCCGTACGGACGCCACGGGCGAGCCCACCGGCTGGTGGCGCGACGCGGTGATCTACCAGGTCTACCCCCGCTCCTTCGCCGACGGGAACGGCGACGGCATGGGCGACCTGGCGGGCATCCGCGCCCGGCTGCCCTACCTGGCCGACCTGGGCGTCGACGCCGTCTGGCTCAGCCCCTTCTACGCCTCCCCGCAGGCCGACGCCGGGTACGACGTCGCGGACTACCGCGCCATCGACCCGATGTTCGGCGACCTCCACGACGCCGACGCCCTGATCCGCGACGCCCACGAGCTGGGCCTGCGCGTCATCGTGGACCTGGTGCCCAACCACTCCTCCGACCAGCACGAGTGGTTCCAGCGCGCTCTGCGCGAGGGCCCCGGATCGCCGCTGCGCGACCGCTACCACTTCCGGCCCGGCCGCGGCAGGAACGGCGAGGAGCCCCCCAACGACTGGGAGTCCATCTTCGGCGGCCCGGCCTGGACCCGCACCACCAACCCCGACGGCACCCCGGGCGAGTGGTACCTGCACCTGTTCGCCCCCGAGCAGCCCGACTTCAACTGGGAGAACGAGGCCGTGCGGGACGAGTTCCGCTCGGTGCTGCGCTTCTGGCTCGACATGGGCGTGGACGGCTTCCGCATCGACGTCGCCCACGGCCTGGTCAAGGCCCCCGGCCTCCCCGACATGGGGCGGACCGGGCAGCTCAAGCTGCTCGGCAACCAGGTGCTGCCGTTCTTCGACCAGGACGGCGTCCACGAGATCTACCGCTCCTGGCGGCGGATCCTCGACGAGTACCCCGGCGAGCGCATCGGCGTCGCCGAGGCCTGGACGCCCAGCCCGGAGCGCACCGCCCTGTACCTGCGGCCCGACGAGCTCCACCAGGCGTTCAACTTCCACTACCTCAACACCGGCTGGAACGCCGAGGCGCTGCGCGAGGTCATCGACGAGTCGCTGGGCTCCATGCGCCCGGTCGGCGCCCCCACCACCTGGGTGCTCTCCAACCACGACGTGGTGCGCCACCGCACCCGGCTCGGCGGCGGCCTGGCCCGCGCCCGCGCGGCCTCGCTGCTGATGCTGGCGCTGCCCGGCTCGGCCTACGTCTACCAGGGCGAGGAACTGGGCCTGCCGGAGGTCACCGACCTGCCCGACGAGGTGCGCCAGGACCCGTCGTTCTTCCGGGACAACGGCCAGGACGGCCTGCGCGACGGCTGCCGCGTGCCCATCCCGTGGACGCCCGGGGGCCCCAGCTACGGATTCGGCTCCGGCGGGAGCTGGCTGCCCCAGCCGGCGGAGTGGGCGGAGCTGTCGGTCGAGGAGCAGACCGGCGACCCCACCTCCACGCTGGAGATGTACCGCAGCGCGCTCGCCGTGCGCCGCGACCACCCGGCGCTCGGCGCCGGCGACGCGGTGGAGTGGCTGGAGGAGTTCCCCGCCGGGGTGCTGGCCTTCCGCCGCCGCGCCGCCGACGGCTCCGGCCGGGACTTCGTCTGCACGGTCAACACCACCGGCACCCCGGTGGAGCTGCCCGCCGCCCCCGGCCGGGTGCTGCTGGCCAGCGGCGAGTACGACGGCGGCGCCCTGCCGGCGGACACCACCGTCTGGTGGGAGGCATGACGCAGGCGGGCACGGTCCCCCCGGCCGGGAACACGGCCGGGGGGACCGCTCCGGGCACCGCCCGGCTCGCCGACATAGCGGTCCAGGCCAGGGTCAGCGAGGCCACGGTCAGCAGGGTGCTCAACGGCAAGGCGGGAGTGGCGGCCGGTACGCGGCAGAAGGTGCTGGCCGCCCTGGACGTCCTGGGCTACGAGCGCCCCGTGCGGCTGCGGCAGCGCAGCGCCGGGCTGATCGGGCTGGTCATCCCCGAGCTGACCAACCCGATCTTCCCGGCGTTCGCCCAGGTCATCGAGCAGGCCCTGGCCGGGCACGGCTACACCCCGGTGCTGTGCACCCAGATGCCCGGCGGCGCCACCGAGGACGAACTGGTCGACCAGCTCGTCGAGCGCGGCGTCAACGGCATCGTCTTCCTCTCCGGGCTGCACGCCGACACCACCGCGGACACCGGCCGCTACACCCGGCTCGCCGGGCGGGGCGTGCCGTTCGTGCTGGTCAACGGGTTCAACGAGCGCGTCGGCGCCCCCTTCGTCTCGCCCGACGACCGTGCGGCGGCGCGGATGGCCGTCCGCCACCTGACCGACCTCGGGCACGACCCGCGGCGCATCGGCCTGGCGGTCGGTCCCGCCCGGTACGTCCCCGTGCTGCGGAAGGTGGAGGGCTTCACCGCGGCGCTGGCGGAGAAGGGCGTGCCCGGCGCGGTGGCGCGGAGGCTGGTCCGGCACACGCTGTTCACCCTGGAGGGCGGGCACGCGGCCGCGGGCGGGCTGATCGACGCGGGCTGCACGGGCGTGGTCTGCGGCAGCGACATGATGGCGCTCGGCGTGGTCCGGGCGGCCCGGCAGCGCGGGCTGGACGTGCCCCGGGACCTGTCGGTGGTCGGCTTCGACGACTCCGAGCTGATCGCCTTCACCGATCCGCCGCTGACGACCGTGCGGCAGCCGGTCAAGGCCATGGCGAACGCGGCGGTGAACGCGCTGCTGGAGGAGATCGGGGGGAACCCGGTCCAGCACACGGAGTTCGTCTTCCAGCCGGAGCTGGTGGTGCGGGGCTCGACGGCGCCTCCGCCGTCCCAGTGACCGGCCGACCGTGACCGGCCGGTGCGACCGCCCGGCCGGAACGGCCGGAAACCCGGCCCGGCCGGCCGGGCGCGTGGGGTTCCTCACAGGAACCCCCGGCCGGCCGGGCCGGGATGGTTGTTGAACGTAGCACCGTGCAACTTCTTGCGAAAGAGGTTGCGCCCAGGGAACGTCGATGTTTCCGGGAAGTGTCCCAAGGTCTTGACGGTGGCCGAGGGGCGTCCTACGGTCTCCTGCGCGAAGGCTTTCATGTCCTTTCAGCTTTCTTGCAGAAAGGAACTCCGGCCTCCACGGCCTCAGGGCGCGGCGCGTTGCCCCCAGGCAGGCATTCGCATCTGCACCCCCCCACAGGAGGAAACGTGGCCAGAAGATCCACGGCCGCCGCGCTCGCACTTGTCGCGGGCATGGCGAGTTCGCTCGTCGCCGTCCCGGGGCAGGCCCAGGCCGCCCCGCCCGGAACCAAGGACGTCACCGCCGTCCTGTTCGAGTGGAAGTTCGACTCGATCGCCCGGGAGTGCACCAGCCGGCTCGGCCCGGCCGGCTACGGGTACGTCCAGGTCTCACCGCCCCAGGAGCACATCCAGGGCAGCCAGTGGTGGACCTCCTACCAGCCCGTCAGCTACAAGATCGCCGGACGCCTCGGCACCCGCGCGCAGTTCCAGAACATGGTGAACACCTGCCACGCGGCGGGCGTCAAGGTCGTCGTGGACACGGTGATCAACCACATGTCCGCCGGCAGCGGCACCGGAACCGGCGGCTCGGCGTACACCAAGTACGACTACCCCGGCATCTACCAGGGCCAGGACATGGACGACTGCCGGTCCGAGATCAACAACTACCAGGACCGGGCCAACGTCCAGAACTGCGAGCTGGTCGGCCTCGCCGACCTCGACACCGGCGAGCCCTACGTGCGCAGCCGGATCGCGGCGTACATGAACGACCTGCTCTCCCTCGGCGTGGACGGCTTCCGGATCGACGCGGCCAAGCACATGCCCGCCGCCGACCTGAAGGCGATCAAGGCCCAGCTCACCAACCCGAACGCCTACTGGAAGCAGGAGGCCATCCACGGCGCCGGCGAGGCCGTCTCGCCCGGCGAGTACCTCGGCAACGGCGACGTCCAGGAGTTCCGCTACGCCCGCGACCTCAAGCGGGTCTTCAAGAACGAGAAGCTCGCCCACCTGAAGAACTTCGGCGAGGCCTGGGGCTACATGCCCTCCGGTCAGTCCGGGGTGTTCGTCGACAACCACGACACCGAGCGCGGCGGCGACACCCTCAGCTACAAGGACGGCGCCGACTACACCCTGGCGAGCGTCTTCATGCTGGCCTGGCCCTACGGCTCCCCGGACGTCCACTCCGGCTACGAGTGGAGCGACAAGGACGCCGGACCGCCCAACGGCGGAACGGTGAACGCCTGCTACAGCGACGGCTGGAAGTGCCAGCACGCCTGGCCGGAGATCTCCTCCATGGTCGCCCTCCGCAACACCGCCCGCGGGCAGGCCGTCACCGACTGGTGGGACAACGGCAACGACGCCATCGCGTTCGGCCGCGGCTCCAGGGCGTACGTCGCCATCAACCACGAGCCCACCTCCCTGACCCGGACCTTCACCACCTCCCTGGCGGCCGGCGACTACTGCGACGTCCAGAGCGGCCGGAAGGTGACCGTGGACGGCTCCGGCCGGTTCACCGCCACCCTCGGCGCCAACACCGCCCTGGCCCTCCACACCGGCGCCCGCACCTGCTCCGGCGGCGGGGGCGGCGGAACGGGCGACACGGCCGGCGGAGCCTCGTTCAACGTCACCGCCACCACGGTGATGGGCGAGAACATCCACATCGCCGGCAACCGCCCCGAACTGGGCAACTGGAACACCGGCCAGGCCCCGAAGCTGGACCCGTCCGGCTACCCGGTGTGGAAGCTCGACGTCTCCCTGCCCCCCGGCACCACCTTCCAGTACAAGTACCTCCGCAAGGACGGCAGCGGCAACGTCACCTGGGAGAGCGGCGCCAACCGCACCGCCACCGTCCCCGCCGACGGCAGGATCGTCCTGAACGACACCTGGCGCTCCTGACCCGGGACCCCCGAACCGGCCGCCCGGCCCCCAGTCCACATCCCCGCCGGGCCGGGCGGCCCCGAGGCTCCGGCCGGCCCCCCACAGGTCACCCCCCACAGGTCATCCCCCCACGCACCCGCACCGACTCACCGCACCCGAGGAGAGCGACCCGTGACAGGTCCCCTGGCGCGCAGAGGGGCGGCCGCGAGCACCGCGGCCGCGCTCCTGGCGACGCTCATCACCGCGGCGGCGCCCGCCCACGCCGCACCACCGCCGCCACCGCCGCCGTCCGACGCGAAACTGGCCGCCGAACCCACCCGGCACGACCTGACGCGGGAGCAGTTCTACTTCGTCCTGCCGGACCGTTTCGCCAACGGCGACCGCTCCAACGACCGCGGCGGCCTGGAGGGCGACCGGCTGAAGACCGGCTACGACCCCACCCACAAGGGCTTCTACCACGGCGGCGACCTCAGGGGCCTGATCGAGAAACTCGACTACATCAAGGGCCTGGGCACCACCGCCATCTGGATGGCGCCCATCTTCAAGAACAAGCCCGTCCAGGGCGAGGGCGAGAACGCCTCGGCCGGCTACCACGGCTACTGGATCACCGATTTCACCCGCGTCGACCCGCACTTCGGCACCAACGCCGAACTGCGAGAGCTGATCGACAAGGCCCACGGCAAGGGCATGAAGGTCTTCTTCGACGTCATCACCAACCACACCGCCGACGTGGTGGACTACGAGGAGAAGTCCTACTCCTACCTCTCCGAGGGCGCCTTCCCCTACCTCACCGAGGACGGGAAGCCCTTCGACGACACCGACTACGCCGACCGCGCCGCCGGGAGGAAGTTCCCCGGCACCGACCGGGAGTCCTTCCCCCGCACCCCCGTGGTCGCAAAGGACGAGAAGGACGTCAAGGTCCCCTCATGGCTCAACGACCCGGAGATGTACCACAACCGCGGCGACTCCACCTTCGCCGGCGAGAGCTCGCTCAACGGCGACTTCCACGGCCTGGACGACCTGTGGACCGAGCGTCCCGAGGTCGTCGAGGGCATGAAGAAGATCTACCAGCGATGGGTGAAGGACTTCCGGATCGACGGCTTCCGCATCGACACGGTCAAGCACGTCAACCTGGAGTTCTGGACCCAGTGGGCCACGGCGCTGGACGACTACGCCGCGAAGCGGGGCCGCGACGACTTCTTCATGTTCGGCGAGGTCTACTCCTCCGACCCCGCCCAGATGGCCCCCTACGTCACCCGCGGCAAACTGGACGCCACCCTCGACTTCGGCTTCCAGGAGGCGGCCCGCTCCTACGCCTCCCAGAGCGGCCCGGCGGCCAAGCTGTCGAACCTGTTCGCCCAGGACCACCGCTACACCACCGGCCGGTCCAACGCCTACGAGCAGGTCACCTTCACCGGCAACCACGACATGGGCCGCATCGGCTCCTTCCTGCGGCAGGACAACCCCGGCGCCGACGACGCCGAACTGCTCAGGCGGGCCAAGCTCGCCAACGAGCTGATGTTCCTCACCCGCGGCAACCCGGTGGTCTACTACGGCGACGAACAGGGCTTCACCGGCGCCGGCGGCGACCAGGACGCCCGCCAGACCCTCTTCGCCTCCAGGACCGCCGCCTACCTCGACGGCGAGAAGAACGACCGGATCGGCACCGACCGCACCCACGCCGACGACGCGTACGACACCTCCCACCCCCTCTACCGGTCCATCGCCGCACTGTCGAAGCTGACCCGCGAGCACCCCGCCCTGCGCGACGGCGTCCAGACCGAGCGGTACGCCGACAAGGGCGACGGCCCGGGCGTGTACGCCTTCTCCCGCACCGACCCCGAGCAGCGCACCGAGTACCTCGTCGCCGCCAACAACAGCGAGAAGGCCCGCACGGTGGAGATCCCCACCGGCTCCCCCGACACCGCCTTCCGCCGGATCCACGGCGGCACCGGCGGCGACACGGTCCGCACCGGCGGCGACGCCGCGCTGACCGTCACCGTCCCCGCCCTGTCCACCGTCGTCCTCAAGGCCGCCGAGCCGCTCCCCGCGCCGGACGCCAGGCCCGCCGTCGACCTGAAGGCCCCCGCCGCCGGCGCCACCGGCACCGTCGAGATCACCGCCGACGTCAGGGGAGGGGACGGCCTGAACCGCGTCGTCTTCGCCGCCCAGACCGGCAGCGGGAAGTGGCAGGTCCTCGGCACCGCCGACCACGCCCCCCACAAGGTCACCCAGTACCTGGGCGAGGACGTGAAGGCCGGCACGCCCCTGCGCTACAAGGCCGTCGTGGTCGACGGCAGGGGACGCACCGCGAGCGACCTGGCCGCCTCCACCGCCGGACAGGCCCCGCCGGAGCAGAAGCCCTCCGCGGTCGAACGGGACTGGGCCGTCGTCCACTACCACCGCCCGGACGGCGACTACGACGGCTGGAAGCTGACCTCCGGCGAGCAGAGCGCCGCCTTCACCGGCCGCGACGCCTACGGCGCCTTCGCCTGGCTGAAGGTCGCCGACGGGCAGTCCGGGCTGACCTTCACCATCACCCGGGACGGCACAGCCGACGGCCCCGAACGCACCATCGACCTGGCGAGGACCGGCGAGGTGTGGATCGAGCAGGGCGAGGACGAGGTCCTGAACGAGAGGCCCGAGGGCGTCTACCCGCCGCAGGACGAGAAGAAGGCCGTCCTCCACTACCACCGCCCGGACGGCGACTACGACGGCTGGGGCCTGCACACCTGGACCGGCGCCGCCGAGCCCACCGACTGGTCCAAGCCGCTGACGCCCACGCGCGAGGACGCCTTCGGCGTGACCTTCGAGGTGCCCCTCGCCGAGGGCGCCACCTCGCTGAGCTACATCATCCACAAGGGCGACACCAAGGACGAGAACGCCGACCAGTCCCTGGACTTCGCCACCCACGGCCGCGAGGTGTGGAAGCTGTCGGCCACCCCCGGCTACCTGCTGCCCACCACCGGCAGCGCCCCGGACCTCGACCTGGACAAGGCCGAGGCCCAGTGGATCGACCGCGACACCGTCGCCTGGAAGACCAGGGCCGCCGAGGGCACCAGCCGGCAGCTCGTGTACGACCCCGAGGGCACCCTCGCCGTCCGGGACGGCGCCCTCACCCACGAGGGCCGCTGGCTGCGGCTCAACCCCGTCCCCGGCGGGCTGACCGAGGCGCAGAAGGAGAAGTACCCCCACCTGAAGGAGTACGCCGCCTTCACCGTCGACCCGCGCGACCGCGACCGGGTGCGCACCGCCCTGCGCGGCCAGGTGATCGCCACCCAGCGCAACGCCGAAGGGGCGCTGCTGGCGGCCACCGGAGTCCAGACCGCCGGCGTCCTCGACGACCTCTACGGCGCCAGGGCCGCGAAGGCGGACCTCGGCCCGGTCTTCGACGACCGGGGCCGGCCCACCCTCTCGGTCTGGGCGCCCACCGCCCGGAAGGTCGCCCTCGAACTCGACGGCCGCACCGTGGCGATGCGCCGCGACGACACCACCGGCGTGTGGAGCGTCCGCGGCGACCGGAACTGGAAGGGCAGGCCGTACCGCTACCTGGTCACGGTCTGGGCGCCCTCGGCGGGCAAGGTCGTCACCAACAAGGTCACCGACCCCTACTCCACCGCCCTGACCACCGACTCCCGGCGAAGCCTGGTCGTCGATCTGGCCGACCCGAAACTCGCCCCCAAGGGCTGGAAGGACCTGAAGAAGCCGGAGGCGGTGCCGCTGCGCGACGCCCGGATCCAGGAACTGCACATCCGCGACTTCTCCGTCGCCGACCCCACGGTCCGCGAGGAGCACCGCGGCGGCTACCTGGCCTTCACCGAGGACTCCTCGGACGGCATGAAGCACCTGAGGAAGCTGGCGGACGCGGGCACCACCCACGTCCACCTGCTGCCCTCCTTCGACATCGCCTCCATCCCCGAGCACGCCGCCGACCGCGCCGAACCCGGCTGCGACCTGGCGGCCCTGCCCGCCGACTCCGACAAACAGCAGGAGTGCGTGGGGAAGGTCCGCGACAAGGACGCCTACAACTGGGGCTACGACCCGCTCCACTACACCGTGCCCGAGGGCTCCTACGCCACCGACCCCGACGGCACCGACCGCACCGTCGAGTACCGCAGGATGGTCCAGGGCCTCAACGACGCCGGACTGCGGGTCGTCCTCGACGTGGTCTACAACCACACCATGGCCGCCGGGCAGGACGAGAAGTCCGTCCTGGACCGGATCGTGCCCGGCTACTACCACCGGCTGCTGGAGGACGGCACCGTCGCCACCTCCACCTGCTGCGCCAACACCGCGCCCGAGAACACCATGATGGGCAAGCTCACGGTGGACTCCATCGTCACCTGGGCGAAGCAGTACAAGGTGGACGGCTTCCGCTTCGACCTGATGGGCCACCACCCCAAGGAGAACATCCTGGCGGTCCGGAAGGCGCTGGACGCCCTCACCCTCGAGAAGGACGGCGTCGACGGCAGGAGCATCGTCCTCTACGGCGAGGGCTGGAACTTCGGCGAGGTCGCCGACGACGCACGCTTCGTCCAGGCCACGCAGAAGAACATGGCCGGCACCGGCATCGCCACCTTCTCCGACCGGGCCCGCGACGCGGTGCGCGGCGGCGGCCCCTTCGACGCCGACCCCGGCGTCCAGGGCTTCGCCAGCGGCCTGTACACCGACCCCAACCCCTCGGACGCCAACGGCAGCCGCACCGAGCAGCGCGAGAGGCTCCTCCACTACCAGGACCTGATCAAGGTCGGGCTCTCCGGCAACCTCGCCGACTACACCTTCACCGACACCGACGGCAGGCGGGTCAAGGGCTCGCAGGTCGACTACAACGGCTCACCGGCCGGCTACGCCGACGCCCCCGGCGACGCGCTCGCCTACGCCGACGCCCACGACAACGAGACCCTCTACGACGCCCTGGCGTTCAAGCTGCCGAAGGACACCCCGGCCGCCGACCGCGCCCGGATGCAGGTCGTCGCCATGGCCACCGCCGCCCTCTCCCAGGGGCCGGTCCTCAGCCAGGCGGGCACCGACCTGCTGCGGTCGAAGTCGCTGGACCGCAACTCCTACGACTCCGGCGACTGGTACAACGCCATCCACTGGAACTGCCGCGACGGCAACGGCTTCGGCCGCGGACTGCCCCCGGCCTGGGACAACCAGGACAAGTGGTCCTATGCCAGGCCGCTGCTGACCGCGGAGGGACTCACCCCGTCCTGCCGGGAGATCGAGGGCGCGTCCGCCGCCTACCGGGACCTGCTGACGATCCGCTCCACCGAGAAGGTCTTCGACCAGGCCACGGCGGCCGGCGTCCAGCAGGCCCTGTCCTTCCCGCTGTCCGGCGAGGACGAGACCCCGGGCGTGATCACCATGCGGCTCAAGGACGGCGGGGACGACCTCGTGGTCGTCTTCAACGCCACCCCCGAGCGGCAGACCCAGACCGTGGAGTCGCTCAAGGGCGCCTCCCACACCCTCCACCCGGCGCAGGCGTCCGGCTCGGACCCGGTGGTCAAGACCGCCGCGTTCGACGCGGACAAGGGCGCCTTCACCGTCCCGCCGCGCACCGTGGCGGTGTTCGCCGCCCGGTAGGGCCGGACGGGAGGACGGGGAAAGGACCCTGACGGGGACGGCGGGGCGGAACCGGGCGACCGGGACCGCCCCGCCGGTCTTCCCGCCCCGCCCCGCCGGACCGGGCCGGACCCGGCCCCGTCAGTCCCACCAGAACGACCAGTGGCCCCGGCCGGGGAGGAGCCACTTCTCCGCGTACCGCGCCAGGCTCCCGGGCCCCTGCCGGACCACGGCCGGGCAGAACGCGAAGTGCTCGGCCGCCACCGCGAGCGCCTCCCGCGCCGTCCGCGGCGGCGCCGCCACCGACAGGTGCAGCACGTCCGGCTCCAGCGCCACCACCCGAGCCCCGAACCGCTCCTCCCAGGAGCGCAGGACGGCGCCGAACGGCGCGGGGCCCTCCCCGGACGCCAGCGTGCCCGTCCAGCCGATCGCCGCGGGCACGTCGGCGCCGCGCCGGGCCGGGACCAGGGCGATCCGCGGATCGCGGAGGGTGCCGGAGGAGACCAGGGAGCGGGCCACCGCCTCCGCCGCCGCGCCGGGATCGCCCACCGCCCCGCCGGGCGGCGGCGCGAGTCCGGGCCACCGCCCGCCGTACGGCCGCAGGGCCGTCCCGTCCGGCTCCCGCGCGGCGTGCTCCTCCCACCAGCGGGCCAGCGTCCCCGCGGCACCGACTCCGGCGGGGACGGGCTCCGGCAGCAGATCGTCCTCCGGCGACGTGCCGCGGCCGTTCCTGCCCAGCAGCACGGGCCACAGCCCGGCACTACGCGCCACCCGCAGCATCCGGCCCCAGTCGCCCGGCCCGGCGGGCGCGTCGGCACGCCACAGCAGCGGCTCGGACCGCCCCCCGAGCACGGTACGGTCGACCAGCGCGCCCGGCGGCAGATCCGCCGAGCCCGCCAGCGAGCGCAGTCCCCGTGCTCCGGACATCACTCCCTCGACGCTGTGAATCCGACGCCGTGAATCCGACGCCGTGAATCCGACGCCGTGAATCCGACGCTATGAACCGTCTCCGGCGGCGGTGTCCCCGGATGCCGGGGAGTCCCCGGAATCCTCCGGATCTCCGGAGCCGCCGGGCGCCGCGTCCCCGCGAGTACCCCCGTCCGGCCCGCGGAACACCCCCGGCGCCAGAGCCGCCAGCCGCTCCACCAGCTCCCCGAACGGCCCGTCGGCGGGCTCCTGTTCGACGACGCGGCGGAACACCCCGGCCGTCTCCTCGTCGAACGCGGCCGTCACCGCCGCCAGGGCCAGCAGCTCGTGGACGAGCCGGCGCTCCAGCTCCCACCGCGGAATCGACCGCTCCTGCAGCCAGTTGAGCGCCGTGGCCTCGGCGACGCCGACCCAGGTCCGGATGACGAGAGCCAGCCGCGGGCCGGGATCGGCGATCCCCAGGTGGGCCAGGAGCTGCTCGTACGCGGCCTGCCGCACCTCGTCGATCACGGCGTCGGTCCGTGCCGAGCCGGCGGCCGAACCGCCGCGCAGCAGGGCCGAGAAGCCGGACGCGTGCTCCTCGACGAAGTCGAAGTAACGGCCCATCACCAGCAGCAGGCGCGCGCCGAACGGTCCGCCGGGCGGGACGTCGAAGCGGGCCGCCAGCTCGTCGGCGGCCCGCCGGACTGCCGCCTCGTAGAGGCTGTGCTTGCCAGGGAAGTAGTGGTAGACCAGCGGCCGGGATATCCCGGCCGCGGTGGCGATGTCGTCGATCGACACGTCCTGGGGAGAACGGTCGCTGAACAACCTCAGTGCGACGTCGATGAGTTGCTGCCGACGTTCCTCGACGCCCATCCTGCGGCGTACCCCGGTGGTCATGGGAACACCCTAGCGAGCGCCGTGGTCCGCGGGGCGCCGCGAACCGGCCCCGGACGGCCCGGCGGCCCTGTGAGCGGGGCGGATCCGACGGCGGCCCGGCAGTGGTTCGACGGGGGATTCGCCGGCGGGCCGGCGGCGGGTCAGTGGAGGGCGGCCAGCCGTCCGCCGTCCACGAGCGAGGCCGACAGTTCGACCCGGACGCCCTCGTCCGCCTCCACCGCGAGGGTGCGGCCCGCCGCGCGGTGCGTCACCCCGCCGGTCACGGAGATCGACACCACCTCGTCGCTGCCCGCGGCGAGCAGGTACCGGACACCGGAGGGGGCCCTCCACAGCACCCCGCCGAGCACCCGCTCCTCCCGCACCCCGCACGCCGGCCCGTCCTCGGACCGCGCCGCCACCACGTCCGGCGCGTCCGGCTCCCCGGCCGGGGCCAGGAACCGGACCAGCGCCGGCGAACCGGCGCCCCGCCAGGTGTCCGCCCGGGTGCACACCCACCCCGCCCGGCCCGCGCCCTCCGGCAGCCGCTGCTCGGCGAACCGCCAGGAGTTCACCGTCCGCACGCCGCGGCCCGCCAGCGCCGGCAGCCGGCAGGCGGTACGGGCCAGCACGGTGCGCGCCGCCTCCCCGGCCGCACCCGCGTCCACGGCCCCGCCCGGAGCCCCGAACGTCAGCCGGACCGGGCTCAGCTCGCCGAGGTCCGTCAGCAGGTACGGGCCGGCGCCCTGGGTTCCGGAACGGCCGGCGGCGGCGCCGTCCGGCGTCAGCCGCAGCGCGGGCCAGGCACGGCACGGGGAACCGTCCAGCGGCGGCCCGGCCACCGGAGCGGTCAGCCCGTCGGCGGAACGCTCCACCGGCCGCCCCCGGTCGGCGGGATCGAGGAGGTCGACGACCGAGGCCCCCGTGATCCACGGCGCCGTCAGATAGCGGGCGCTGCCGGTCCCGCGGGAGACGACCAGCGCGCCCGCGGACGCCGCGTCCGCCCCGTCCGTCCGCGCGAAGTCCAGCGCGACCGGACCCTTCCGCCCGCCCGCCGGCTCGGCGTAGCGCACCACCCGCAGACCGTCGTGCAGCACCACCACCGAGGAGCCGTCCACCTCGCCCGCGTACAGCAGCCGGGCCGGTCCCGCGGCCGGCCCGGACGGGGTGCCCGGCGTCGCGGTGACCCGCACGTCCGGGCCCGGCCGCGCCCACACCGCCAGGGCCCGCCGCAGCAACCCGGTGTCGCCGGTGAGCCCGCCCCGGGCCGGCCAGACGGAGAAGTCGGTGCGCGCCGACCGCCGCCACGCCCCGGCCTCCGCCCGCAGCAGCAGCTCCGGGTCCAGGGCCCGCTCCGCCGCCGGATTGCGCGCGTACACCGGGGCCGCCGCGCCGTCCGGGCCCCAGCCGTCGCCCGGCAGCCCCAGCAGCAGCCCGCACACGGCCAGCGCGCACCCCGCCACGGCAGCGGCCCGCGCGTTCTGCCGCCGCCGCGCCGGATCCGCGGGGCGGGCCCGCAGCGAGCACGGATCGAACTCCGCCGACACCGGCAGCGACCGGTCCCGGCTCCCGGCCGGGGGCCGCACCCCGTCCGCCTCCGCCAGCGCCGCCCGCGGGTCCGCCGCCCCGGCCGCCGCCAGCAGCCGCACCGCGTCCCCGTCCGGCAGGCCCTCCAGGACGCGCAGCGCGTACGCGGCCCGCGCCGCCCCCGACACCCTCGACAGCTCCCGCTCCAGGGCGAGCGCGTCGGGACCGCCGGCCCGGGGGGACAGCCGCAGCCCCAGCACCAGCGGCCACAGCGGCGGCAGGACCGGGCGCCCGGCCCCCGGGAACCGCCTCGGCGGCCGGTCCGCCGCCAGCGCGGCCCGGAGCACCCCCAGCCTCAGCAGGGCGTACGCCGGATCCGGCGCGCTTCCCGGAACGTGCTCCGGAGCGGGCGCGCCCCGCGCCCCCCGGCCGCGCGGCAGCGAGCGCTGCGCCGCGGCGTGCGCGGCCAGCACCCGCCGGTGCCGCGCCGCGGAGGGCGGCAGGACCAGGTACGCCAGGCGCACCAGACGCGGATAGTGCTCGACGAGGGCGGCCTCGGCCCGCTCGGCGTCGACAGGGCCGGACGGAGCGGGCCGGGGCGCCCGGAGGGGGGAGGTCGCATCCTTCGGAGCCACGTTGAGCTGAACGAGTGACCTCCCCGTTGGTCACCTCCCGCGGCCGGACCTCCCCCGCACCGGGCGGCCGGTCAGCCCAGCAGCCAGCCGGAGAACTCCACGGCGCCCCGCGCGGTGCCGCTCGCCGCCGTCATCCCCAACCCGACGTCCTGCCGCGCCGCCGAACCCGGCACCCGCACGGTCGCCACCGTCTGCCAGGTCGCCCCGCCGTCCGCGGACAGCTCACCGGTGTAGTCCCGGCCGGCCCGGCGCAGCCGCAGCAGCACCGGGGCCTTCACCCCGGTGATCCGCCGGTAGGTGTCCAGCTGCCCGTCGCCGTCGGAGTCGTACGACAGCACCACGCCGTTGGCCGGGGTCACCGACAGGTTGAGGAAGCCGGGGGAGCCCGCCGCCGCCAGGTCGTCGCGGACGAAGATCCCCGCCCGCGCCCACGGCCCGGTCGCCGCCTGGGAGTCCACCCGCACCGTCGCCGTGCCCCGCTCGCCCAGCCCGCCCGGCCGGTACAGGGCGCCGAACTCCGCGGTGGCCCGCCACAGGTCCGCGCCGCCGCCGTCGATCGCGTAGCGGTCGCCCAGCCGGCCGAAGACCGCGCCGTTGGTGGCGACCGTGCGCCAGCCCGCCGGCAGCGGACCGGCCAGGAACAGCGTCCCGTCGTGCACCGTCCGCACCCGGGGGCCGCCCTCGGGGCCGTACCGCGCCGACACGGTGAACGGCAGCCGCCGCAGCGGATCGGTCAGCGGGCGGCCCGGCGCGGTCACCCGCCAGCGGACCCGGGCCCGGCCGCCCGCCGGGACCCGCGCCACGGTGGCGGGATCCAGCGGCTCGGCGGCGACGCCGGGCGGACCGGACAGGGCCAGCTCCACCGGACCCGCGGCCCGCAGCCCGTTGGTGTTGACGAAGACCGCGGTCAGCAGCCCGCGCCCGCCCGGCGCCAGCGCCTCCGGATCCGTCTCCGCCTCCACCCCGCCCTGCCAGGGCGCGCGGGCCAGCGCGTCGCGGACCTTGACGGCCGCGGCGTACGGGTCGCCCACCGGCCGCAGCGGGTACTCCTTCCGCTCCCTGGTCCAGGGCTCCTCGAACGCGTACCAGTCGACGGGCTCCGGCGCGCGCCCGGCGGCCAGCGCGGCGTCCAGCTCGTCCAGCCACCTCCGCCAGCGAGGCAGGTAGAAGTCGCCCATCAGCCCGTGCCAGTCGCGGTTGGCGTAGTCGTGCAGCCGGCCCGCGTCGGACACCGCCCGCCCGTCCCACACCGTCAGCAGCACCCGCGCGGTGCGCTCCAGCTCCGCCGCCTCCTGTGGGGAGGACGCCATCCGGCGGGCCGCGTCCGTCCACGGGCCCAGCAGGAACAGCCGGTGGGTGCCCGCCAGTTCGTCGGCCAGCCCCATCAGCCGCAGCCACAGCGCCGACAGCTCGCGGAAGGCGGTGCGGTCGCCGCGCCCGTACGCGTCGCGGAGCTGCGGCAGGAGCTGCCGGCTGCGGTTGGCCAGGGCCTGCCGGGCGACGTCCACCAGGTCGTGCCGGTAGGCGTCGCCGCCGCGCAGGGGCGCGGCCACCGCCAGCAGTCCCTCCAGCGCGGCGTCGAACCGGGCCGGGTCGTAGGTGAGCTCGGCGGGCCCGTACTGCCCGGCCCGGGTGGCGTTCAGGTCGGGGCGGGCGGCGAAGAGGCTGTCGTGGGCGAAGCCGTACAGCTTCGCGGAGTGCCGGTAGGCGGTGTCGTGCAGGGCTTGCCAGGCGTCCCGGGCGGCGGGGTCGGCGCCGCCGTACCGGTACCGGGCGTACCGCGCGAACCACGCGGGCAGGTCCACCGGCTCCCTGCGCCAGGCCAGCTCGGAGAAGAAGTCGAACGCGGCCGGGTCGCGGTCGGCGGCCTCCGGCATGTACGCGGTGCCGGCCAGGGCGCTGCCGGGCTTGTCCCGCCAGGCGTGGAACCGCTCGTTCCACACATGGGTCCTGGCGCCCAGCAGGGTGCGCCCGCCGAAGTTGGGGATCGCCCCGAAGCAGTACGGGGTGCCGTTCCAGTCGGCCTCGCGGTCGGAGACGGTCTCGGTCCGCTCGGAGATCCCGTCGACGATGAGCATCCGCCGCTTGTCCACGGCGTCCACCAGTTCCCGCCGGGGATTGTCCTGCCAGCCCAGGATCACCCAGACCGCCCCCGGCCGGGCCTCCCGCAGGGCCGCCTCCACGCCCCGCGCGGCGTCCGCCACCGGCACGTCACCGGCGCTGCCGCCCTCGTGCAGCAGGTCCATCTTGAAGTGCCCGGCGTCGCCGAACAGCTCCTTCTGGTGCCGGTAGAAGGACGCGGCGACGGCGCGGAAGACGGCGGTGCGCGGATCCAGCCAGTCGGGCCGCGGGAAACCGTGCCAGGTGCCCTGCGGGACGGTGCGGGCGCCGGGGTTGCGCGCGGCGAAGTCCCGGGGGACCGTGCCGTAGTAGCCGGGCAGCACCGGGTGCATCCCCAGCTCCCGCAGCCGGGCGGTGATCCGCCGGCCCAGCTCCGCCCGCCTGTCGATCAGGGCCTGGCTCGGCGGGCCGCCGTAGTCGCTCAGGTTCTGCAGCAGCCACCACGGCTGGTGGGACGGCGCGGGCAGCCAGCGGCGCGCCTCGGCGTCCGAGTAGCCGAACTCCCTCAGCACCCGCTGGTAGACGGCCTCGTGCCCGGCGATGACCAGCACCTGGTTGCAGCCGTTGAACGCCAGCACGTCGATCAGCCGCTCCCAGTACCCCCAGTCGGCGTACGGGTTGGTGTAGCCGTCGTTGGTGTCGTTGAGCGCGAACCGGTTGGGCAGGGTGGTGGAGCGCTCCAGGGGGGCGGCGGGGGCGGGCAGCGTCGCGGGCAGGTCCAGCTGGGAGCCCGCCCAGGAGACGTGCGCGGAGCAGACCTCCTTCAGGTACCAGTGGACGCCGGTGAGCAGCACGGCCGGGCTGGTCCCGGCCACCTCGACCCGTCCCGCCGTGCCCGTCACCCGGAAGCGCTCGGCGCCGCCCGCCGCGTCCAGCGGCACCAGGTGGAACTGCGCCGCGTGGTCCGGCAGCAGGCGCCGCAGCGCCGCCCGGGCGGGTTCGGCGGAGAAGGCCCGCGGAGCGGCGGCGGCGCTCCCCGGGGCCACCGGGCCGGGGCCGACCACGGCCGCCAGCCCCGCCGCCACCGTCCCGGCGGCCAGTACGACGCGCCGGGGCAGTCCCGCGGTGCCCGTCCCCTCCGGCGCGGAGGAGGGGAGGGACGGCCGGCCGCTCATCCCCGGTCCAGGTAGGCGAGGACGGCCAGGACCCGGCGGTTGTCGTCGTCGGACGGCGGCAGCCCGAGCTTGGCGAAGATGTTGGAGGTGTGCTTGGCGACCGCCCGTTCGGTGACCACGAGCTGCGCCGCGATGGCCGCGTTCGACCTGCCCTGAGCCATGAGTTCCATGACCTCCTTCTCACGCGGGGTCAGACGGCCCATCGGGCGGTCCGCCTCGCGCCGTGTCAACAGTTGCTGGATCACCTGCGGATCCATGGCCGTGCCGCCCGCGGCGACCCGGCGTACGGCGTCGACGAACTGCTCCGCGTCGAAGACCCGGTCCTTGAGCAGGTAGCCGACCCCGCCGTTGCCGTCGGCGAGCAGCTCACGCGCGTAGAGCTGCTCGACGTGTTGGGAGAGGACCAGCACCGGCAGCCCCGGCCGCTCGCGGCGGGCCTGGAGCGCGCACTGCAGCCCCTCGTCCGTGAACGACGGAGGGAGCCGTACGTCCACGACCGCGACGTCCGGGTCCAGCTCGGCCAGGGCCCGGCTCAGGCCCGGCCCGCTGTCCACGGCCGCCGCGATCTCGAAGTCGTACGCCTCCAGCAGCCGTACCAGGCCGTCGCGCAGCAGAAACAGGTCTTCGGCCAGAACAACACGCACGGCGGCTCCCACGGGATCGGTCGAGGTCGGTGGGCGGCACCCGGACGGAGGACCGCCGACCACACCATAGGACCGCCGGCGGCCCGTCAAGCCGCCTTTCCGGCCGTCCCGGAGGGGCCCGGCGGCCCCCTCCGGGACGCCGTCCGCACTTCCGTCAGCCGCGCGGGACGACCGTGGAGAGCACGGACGGCAGCGTGTACCAGTCGGAGGTGAGGACGCTCGCCCGCGCGGCGGCGAGCAGCGCCACCCGGTCGCGCGCCTGCGCCTCGGTGGGGGCGGTGGCGCTGATGGCGGGCGCCACCTTGTGGGCGTCGGTCATCACCAGCAGGTAGTTCCGCGCCGCGTACCAGCCGGTGTCGATGCCGCCGGACACGTACGCCGAGGCGTCGCCGTCGAAGACGACGAACCACGGGCGGAGGGAGGCGTCCGCGTAGCGGGCGGTGCGCGGGTCGCCCGCCTCGGCCCGGTGCACGGCCGGGAAGGCGGCGGCGCTGCCCAGCCGTCCCGAGGCGGCCAGGTCGCGCAGGTGGGTGGCGTACTCGCGGTCGGTCCACAGGGAGTCGAAGGGGTTGGACTCCTCGACCGTGCCGGGGATGAGGTGGATCAGGAACTTCCCCGCCAGCGCGTTCCGCGCCGGCCAGCCCTTCGCCCGCACGGCCTCGTCCAGGGTGGCGTGCCCGGCGGCCAGGTCGCCGGGCCGGTAGAGGGCGTCGCCGAGCTTGCCGGTGACCAGCGCGTCGAACTGAGCCGGACCGCGCCCCAGGTTCGCGGCGAACCCGTCCTTCATCTCGATCTTGATCAGGATCGGCCGGTGCCCGGAGTTGGCGTCGTGCCAGGCCCGCAGGTCGGCCAGACACCCGGCCAGGCTCTGGTTGCGAGGCTTGGCGCGCAGCTCGGCGGCGGTGGAGGCGTTGACGCAGTTGTTGTCGTTGGCCAGCGGGTTGTTGTGCGCCACGCGCCAGCCGCCGCCGGAGAAGTTCGTCCACACGTCCAGCTCCAGCAGCGCGGCGCCGGAGTCCAGGGCGTCGGCGAAGTGGGTGTACTTGCTCTTCTCGTAGGCGTTGTGCACGCCCACGCCGGTGGTGGCCGAGTACGGCAGCGACCCGGGGTCCGCCGCGCCCGCGGAGGGCGCCGCCGCCCCCATCGCCATCAGCGCCAGGCCCAGGCCCGACGCCACCGCCGACACCACCGCGCTCTTCCGCTGTCCCATCTGCGCCGCCTCCGTCGTGGGGGATCAAAACCCGCTCAACGTAAGGGAGTTGGCGAGACGCGGGGGAGAGGCCGGACGTGAAGGAAAGGGAAACGACCGGAGTACGGCGGTCCGCGGGGGCACCGGGGCGGCCGGGAGCGGGGAAACCGTCGGCCCCGGACACCGCGGAGGTGTCCGGGGCCGACGCCGGTGCGTTCGGACGGCTCAGAAGGAGAAGAGCGCGTCCGTGGAGTTCTCCATCGCGCAGGCGTTGGGGAAGGTGTGCGCGTACGACACCTTGCGCCCCTCCCAGACGCCCTCGGCGGTGACCGTGACCGGGTCCCAGATCATCGGGCAGACCCGGTCGCCGTCGGTCTCCACCAGCGCGGCGACGTCGCCGTCCGCGGAGCGCAGTTCGGCGCACGCCCTGCCGGGCTCGGGGTGGCTGCCGCCGGACGTCGGCGAGCAGCTCAGCAGGACGCTCCGCTGCACGGTGACCGTCTCCGGATCCTCGCCCTCGCCGACCGCGAGCACCAGGTTCGAGGGTGCGTACAACCCCTCGGGCTCCGCGGGCGCGGCGGTCGCGGCGGTCGCCGTGCCCGCCAGGCAGGCGGCGGTCAGCGCGGCGCTCACCCCGAGTCCCTTGATGGCGTACCGCATGTCGAACCCTCCTCGGCTCGATGTGTCAGGTTCCGAGCGAACGGCTTGCCGAAGCGGAGGGGAGCACACATGTGAACGGTCGATTCCGGTCACCTTCTGTAATGCTTTACGGATTTCTGCGGCATTCGAGCACTTGAAGGGGGCTGATGACGGTTTGGCGCACCCGCTGAAAAGCGGACGGAAGCGGAAGAAAGCGCATATGACGCACCGCCGAACTGCGGCTACCTCCCACGGCACGCCCGTCCGGCGGGGCGACTCGACCGGAAACCACCGCCTCCCGCCCGGGCAGCCGGTGAACGCGGAGAGGGGCCGGCAGGGAAGACGTGGACGTGCGCGCACTAACGGCACCCCGCGGTTCCGCGGACGCGGAGCGGTCCGGTGCCGGTGAGCCGGACCGCTCCGCTTCACCACCCGCGAAGCCGGTGACACCTCCGTCGAGGTACGGTCCCACACCTTCCACCGGGCCTTCCTCGCCGACTTCACCGACTCCCTCGCCCGCGCCTCCGGCCGCGACGTCCACGCCTGGGCCGACCGCTGGCTGCGCACCAGCGGCGTCGACACCCTCGCCGCCCGGGCCGCCGACGGGGAACCGCACCGCTGGCACCTGGAGATCACCCACACCGGCAACCGCCCCCACCGCATCACCGTCGGCCTGTACGACCTGGCCGCCGACGGCAGCGGAACCCTGACACCCCGCGAACCCCTGGAAGTGGACCTGGCCGCCGACGGGGACCGGCACACCCTCACCGCCGCCCTGGAAACCCTCGCCGACCTCGTCCGCGACCTGTGCGTGCGGAACGCGCACTGATCCGCCGAAGGCGCCGGGCCCCGTCCACGGAATCCGCGGACGGGACCCGACGCCCTCCGGCTCACACCTCGGCGCAGGGGTCGGTATTCAAGAACTCCTCGCGGTACGCGGTGATGAACTTCTCCATGTCCTCGGCGCCGGCTGCGCTCTTCTCCGTCGCTTTGGCGACGATGAACAAATCCCACTTCTTTCCCTCGGACGTGCAGCGCACAGCACCGACCGCACCCTTGCCGGAGTAGACGTATGATCCGTCGGCGGCTTCATGATCCGGCTGGACGTAAGCCTGTGCGGAAGCGAAGCGCCGCGCCGACCACCCTGGCTCCCACCACTTCCGGCTCACGCGGAATATCTCCTCACCGTCAACCGACACCGCGCAGAACCAAGAAGCGTCCCCCTTCTCCTCGGACTGGTGGGTTCTTTCCCCGGGAGGCATGAAAGAACCGAGGCTCTCTGCACCGACAGTCGTACCGCAGAGTGATTCTGGTACAGGGTGGCTGCGCTTCTCCTTCCTTTCCTCCGAGTAGCTGGTTGCCGACAGGAGCAGGATCGTGGCCAGGAAGGTTATTACGCCGGGCGCTCTGAGCGTATTCAATCTCATGATCCGTCTCCAGCTGATTCCCTCTTTGCCCCGTCGGAGTGGCTGATGCTCGCCTGAGGCGATGCAGAGAACTCATTGGTCAGAAACCCAGAGGGTTCTATTCGCGGATGTAGCGGACATGTGGGCCGCCGAAGCAGCCGCGGACGATGTGTGGCTGACGCCGGCGTCGGTGGAAGAACCGACGGGTCTCGGCGGCGAGCCGGGCCTGGTCCCGGGCCCGGCCGTGCATCGGCAGGCTCCGTTTGAGGTCGGCGTTGACCAGTCCGTCGGGGTTCAGCTCCGGTGAGTACCACGGCAGGAAGTGCGGCTCGACGCGGTCCGGGTGGCCGGCAAGCCAGGTGCGGACCTTCCGGGAGCGGTGGGCGGAGCGGCCGTCCACGATCAGGTGGATCTGGCGGTCGAATTGGCCGATGAGTCGGTCCAGAAAGCGGACCGTCACGCAAGATCGAGGCTGAGGTCATGGAGGAGTTCATCACCGTCTACCGTGCCGAGGTTCTGAGGACCGCCCCGTGCGCCGCGGACTGATTTCCGATGGTTCCTGGGCCCCGTCCGTGCCAGGCGGGGCCCAGGAATCTTCGACTCATGTGTCAGAGCACGGATCGCTTCTCAGAACTTCCTCACGATACGATGCAAGAAGCTCCTTCATCGCTTTTTGGCCCCCCGTATTCTCCTTGGTCTTCGCCACGATGAACAGGTCCTGGTCGTGTTCCGGAGGAGGACAGCGCACCACGCCTACACCACCCAGGTCCGAGTACACGTATGTCCTGTCGGGTGTTTCGTTCTCCGGTTCCACATAGGCGTGGACGGTGGCGAAGCGTCGGGCTGACCAGCCCTGTTCCCACCGTTCTCGCTTCACTTCGAGAACGGTTTTTCCGTCAACCGAAACGCTGCACTTCCATCTGTAGGAGTCGGTCTCCTCGTGAATCAGGCGAATCTCCTTGCCGGGCGGCAGAAAAGATTCGAGCGTGTTCGAGTCGACGTTCACGCCGCATAGTGTGCGTGGTACCGCGTACTCTCTCTTCCCTTGCTCTTCGCTCTCTTCGCAGCCGATCACGGAAAGAAACAAAATCAGGATAAGGGATGCGATCGTGCAGCTTTTCCCGGAGAGGTTCACGATCATGAGGCATCACCCGCGGAATACCACTGCGAGCCCTCGCCGTGGCTGTTTCCAGCCTGAGTGCGCGCCGATTCCTGAAGATCCTGAATGGTCTCGTCATTGATGTCGGAACGACCTAGAACCGCACGCTTGACGGCTTCCGCGGCTGCGTCGATGGTCGCGTCACGCGAGTTGCTGTAGTCGCGGATCGCCTTCCCGTCCTTCTCGACCTCGGTTGTCACATCCTTTTCGGCGTTCTTCACCACACCCTCGGTGATGTCCTCAGCCAACCAGTTGATGGCCTCGCTTGCCGCTGGAATTCTGGGAGGAATGAAAGAGGTGGCCAATTCCACAGTGCGTCCCGCCCACTTGGCGTTGTCGGCTGCGGCCTCGTTGTAATCCTTTACTGATGCGGCGTGGTAGTCGATAGTGGCGTCTGCCCGGGCCGCGCTCATGATGCCCGCGATCATAGCGCCAGGGGCGACTGCGGTGCGTACTCGCTCACTCGTCGGCACTGTCGACTCGCTTTTCCCGTTGATGACGTTGTCGACCATCACCGACGTATATGCCTGCTGGGCATTGGTGATAGCGCCGTAAGCGTCCGGGTCCTGGCCCACTTCGGCGAGGAACTGCTTCACCAGACCTGTGGCGCCGAAAATCGCCGGTACACCTGTAGCCGGAAAGAGGTCCGACGACGGCTCGCCTCTGTACAGTGTGCGCTGGAAATCAGCCATGTACTCGGCGGTGATGTTTCCCAGGCTGTCCCGCAGAGCGTGGAGCGGACCCGTCTTCAGATCTTCCGCCTCCCCGTTCTCGTTACGGCGGATCAACTCGGGGTGTTCGCCGAAGTGCGACACCAGCTTCTTGGTGAGCTTCACACGCTCCGTCGTGTGCTTGATCGCATCCGTCGATTCGCTGTCGTACGGGCGTCCGGTGGCGGCTGCCTCCAGTGCGTGGCCGAGCGCGTCGGGCCCGTGATCGGAGACCTTCTCGTCCATGCCCGGCATCGCCAGGGTGTCCGGCGGCCACTCGAAGTCTTCCCTGAGGAACTCGTCCAGATATGTGTAGCCCAGCTTGACTTCCTTGTCGGGGTGGACCGTACCGTCCTCCTGGTACACCGTCGGAGTGCCCGTGAAGAACCTCTCCGCCGCCTCCGGGCTGTGCCCCAATGCCTCCAGCACGCTCGTCAACGGGTCGTAGCCGGCACCGCCCTTGCCCGACGGGTTGAACCCGTAGTCCGGATCTCCCAATCCCATCGGCTTGTTCGACATGAACCGCATCGGTTCCTCATGGTGGAGCTGGGTGATGTGCTCCGCGATCGGGGTGAGGAAGTCCGCGTCGTAGTTGCCGTAGCGCAGGAGCCCGCCGAGAACCTGATACCCGTACGGCCTGTTGAGGCTCCCCGGCTCCAGTTCGATCTCCTTGGTGCCGAGTTCACGGAATTCCCTGCCCCAACTGGCAGGCAGATGCGTCTTCTCGTGCTTGTCGGTGGCGGTGGCCAACGCGATGCCCATGTTGCGCTGAAGATCCCTGGCCAGCGACAACCGCTTCTTGTCGTCACCCCGGGTGCCGTCGTGCGACATGAGGCCGTAGAAGCGCAGGGCCTCCTCCGGGCCGCCCAGTCCCTTGTAGAAGGCGGTGGAGAACGCCGCGTCCCTGGCATTGAACTTCAGCAGTGTGTTCAGCTCGGTGTACTGCCCATTGGTCATCTCGGGCCCGAGGGCCGCCAGTTCCAGGGCCCGCTCGGCCTGCGCGGCATCCAGCGAGGAGTACTTCGCGTGGCCGAAGTTGTGAGTGTCGCCGCCGTGAATCCTCTTCAGGGCCCGGGCCGCCGAGTCGTCGACCTCCTCCGCCCGCGCGATCAGCCCGTTGATCCGGCGCTCCAGTCCCCGGCCGACCTCTTCCAGCCGCCGCAGATGTTCCTCGGCATCGGGATCGGTGCCGTACGGAGTGCGCTCCACGACGCATTTCACGGTCCCGTCACCGTTGTCCGTCACCTTGATGCCTTGTCCGCGGGCTTCTCCCACGGATTTCTTCAACTCGGACTGGATGGAAGACAGGTCGGAGTTTGCGTCCCGGAGGATGTTCCTGATGCTCCTGGCCTGGGCGGCCGCGTCGCCGAACTCCTTGGCGGTTTTGCGGACGAACGGTTTGGTGACGCCGGCGTTCTCGCCTCTCCACCGGGCCTTGTCGGCTTTGGCCGCCATGCCGGAGCGGGCGTCGTCCGCCAGCTTCTCCAGCTTGGTGGTCATCGACTCCCAGTCCGTGACCGCCGACGCCAGGTCCGACAGGGAGACGCTGTACAGATCGCTGTAGGTCAGGTTGGGCATGCCGCTGCTCCTGGTCCCCGGCCGTTACTTGTAGAACTTCTCGATCTCGGACACCGACATGGCCGCCCCGCTGCGGTGCCTCATCTGGGCCGCGATTTCGTCGTCCTCTTTGGCATAGGCCTTGGCGCTGTAGTCGAGGTGGTTGGAGATGTGCGCGCAGGACTGCAGCAGCGTCTTGAGCTGGGACTCCCACAGGCCGACGGTGAGGCCGAGTTCAGCGCCCAGGGTGAAGTTGCTTTTTTGAGGGTGGAGGCCGCGGTGTTGCTGGACTCGCGGGCGATGTCCCCGTCCTTCCGTAGACGGCCGAACAGCTCGTACGCGTCGTGGCCGATCGCCCCCAGCTCGTCCTGGAAGACCGCCAGTTCCGATGATCCGCCCCCGCCGCCGGGATCGGCCTTGTTCAGCCGCATCCCGGTACCGCCGCGATCCGAGGCTTTGGCCACCAGAGCGGCCCATTCCTCGTCGAACGACATGCGTCTTCCCCCTCATGTCCGCGAACACGGATGGTAGGCAAAAGCTAACAGTCCGGGGTGACGCGGGCCGCCGCGCTCCCCGGACCCGGGAAGCACGGCGGCCGACGAGACACGGAACACCCGGCCGCGCACCGGGGGAGGGGGCGCGCCGGCCGCCGCGGCCGGGCCTCAGAACACCGGCACCCCGTCACGCACCAGCCGCCAGTCCACCGAGGCGAACCGCGCCGGGTCGATCTCCCCGTGCGCCTGCACCCACGTGATGATGGTGTTGCGGATCTCCTCCGAGTTCGCCCACACCTGCTTCGCCGACGCGATGTGCGGGAAGTTCCCGCCCCCGTTCGCCCGGTAGTTGTTCACCGCCAGCACGAACCGGTCCCCGTCCGCCACCTCGCGCCCCTGGAAGGCGAGGTTCACGATCCGCGAACCCGGCTCCCGCGCGATGTCGATGTCGTACGAGACGCCCCACACCACGTCGTAGTTGTAGTCCGGGGTGCCGCCCGCGTTCGTCAGCTTCGCCCGGTCCACCTCCGCACCCGCCGGGACCCGCGCGTAGTAGCGCGCCGAGAACTCCAGGTAGTCCCGCAGCTGGGCGCCCGTGACCAGCCGCGCCTCCAGCGTGTTCTCGAAGGTGTACAGCCCCGCCACGTCCCGGATCGTCACCTCGCCCGCCGGAATCATCGCCGACCGCGAGAAGCACGCCGCCTGCGACAGCACCGGCAGCTCCGCGTACTCCGTGCCCGCCAGCGCCTCGCGCACCGTCTCGGCCTGCACGAAGTTGATCAGGTCGATGACCGGAGTGTCCCGGTACGGCGCCTCGGCCGACGACATCGCCTCCCGCGACGTCCCGATGACCTGGTTGACATAGGCGACGACCTTCGCGTGCTCGTCCCCCAGCAGCCGCGTGATCGCCGGGTCCTCCTCGGCCTCGTTGGAGTTCAGCACCTCGGCCGAGACCGACTCCACCTCCCAGCGGCCCCGCTTCCACACCAGGTCGAAGTCGAAGACGGTCAGCCGCTGACCCCACTTCAGCGGCTCCGACAGCACCACCTCGCGCCCCGTCTCCGCGTTCACCACCCGGTGCTCGGCGATCTCGGCGTGCGCGTGGCCCACCAGGATCGCGTCGATCCCCGGCACCCTCTCGGCCACCAGCGCCGCCGCGTTCTCCACGTGCGGCACCTGGTCCCCGTAGGAGGACGTGCCGCTGGTACCCGAGTGCGCCGAGACGATCACCACGTCCGCGCCCATCGACCGCAGCCGGGGCACCCAGAACGCCGCCTGCTCCTCCAGGCCGGGGAACGTCATCTTCCCCTGCACGTGCGCCTTGTCCCAGACCGCGATCCCCGGGTTGGTCAGCCCCAGCACCGCCACCCTCACGTCCCGGCCGCGCGGCGTGCGCAGCCGGCCCATCCAGTACGGCGGGAAGGCCGGACGGCCGGTCACGGCGTCCAGCGCGTTCGCGCCCAGCAGCGGGAAGTCGCACTGCTCCTCGAACTTCCGCAGCAGCGGAATCCCGTAGTTGAACTCGTGGTTGCCCAGCGCCGCCGCGTCGTAGCCGATCGCGTTCATCGCCTGCGCCATCGGGTGCACCGGGCCGTTCTCGCCGGTGATCGGGTCGACCTTGGCGTAGTAGTACGCCAGCTGGGTGCCCTGGATGGTGTCGCCCGCGTCGATCAGGAGGGTGTTGCCGCGGCCCCTCTCCTCGCGTATGCGCCTCACCAGGGTCGAGATCTTGGCGAGCCCGATGTCGTTGCGGTTCTTGTCGTCGTACTCGGCGTCGGTGAAGTAGTCCCAGTTGAAGACGTTGCCGTGCAGGTCCGTCGTCCCCAGCACGGTGAAGGAGTACCGCTTGGACGACCCCCTCCCGCCCCGGTCGCCCCCATGGGCCCCGGCGGGCGCGGCCACGGCGCCCGCCAGGGCGAGCCCCGCCCCGGTCGCGGCGGTACGGCCCAGGAATCTTCTGCGGTCGAGAGGCATCTGACGTTCTCCTCGGATCGTGGACGGCGCGTGCGGCGCGGCCGGACCGCCCGCACGGCAACGCGCGTAGAGTCCGCCCCCGGCACCCCACCTGTCAACAAGAGTCCCTCCGCGCCCCGCTTCGGCTCCCCGGGCCGCACCGCCGGGCCGCCCGCCCGCCGGACGGCCCGCAGACGCGCGGTATTCCACGGGCGGAATATGCACCCGGGGCAATCGGAAATGCTCATCCGAGCACGCACCCGCCCATTCAAAAGTTGTGAACGGCCTTATGAATAACAGGCGTTGAACAGTAGGCTTCCCACAGTTCCCTACCCGCCGGTACGCCATAGGGTCATTGTCATGCGCCGCGCGAAAATCGTCTGCACACTCGGGCCCGCCACCGACTCGTATGAGCAGATCAGGACGCTCGTGGAAGCCGGAATGGACGTCGCCCGGCTCAACCTCAGCCACGGCGACCACGCCGACCACGAGGAACGCCACCGCCGCGTACGCCGGGCGTCCGAGGAAACGGGCCGCAGCGTCGGCGTCCTCGCCGACCTCCAAGGCCCGAAGATCCGGCTCGGACGATTCCGCGAAGGCCCCGTACTCCTTGAACGCGGCGACGAGTTCACCATCACCACCGAGGACGTCGAGGGCGACCGCGAACAGTGCGGCACCACCTACAAGGGCCTCGCCGACGACGTCTCCCCCGGAGAGGCCGTCCTCGTCGACGACGGCCGCGTCGCCCTCGAGGTCACCGCCGTCGACGGCCCCCGCGTCCGTACCCGGGTCACCGAAGGCGGCCTGGTCTCCGACCACAAGGGCCTCAACCTCCCCGGCGTCGCCGTCTCCGTGCCCGCCCTCTCCGACAAGGACGTCGAGGACCTGCGCTGGGCGCTGCGCACGGGCGTGGACCTCATAGCCCTCTCCTTCGTCCGCAGCGCGCGCGACATAGCCGACGTCCACCGCGTCATGAAAGAGGAGGGCCGCCACCTCCCCGTCATAGCCAAGATAGAGAAACCCCAGGCGGTGGAGAATCTCGACGACATCGTCGCCGCCTTCGACGGCCTCATGGTCGCGCGCGGCGACCTCGGCGTCGAAATGCCCCTGGAAACCGTTCCGCTGGTGCAGAAACGCGCCGTCAAACTCGCCCGGCGCAACGCCAAACCGGTCATCGTCGCCACCCAGATGCTCGACTCGATGATCGACTCCTCCCGGCCCACCCGCGCCGAGGCCTCCGACGTCGCCAACGCCGTGATGGACGGCACCGACGCCGTGATGCTCTCCGGCGAGACCAGCGTCGGCAAGTACCCCGTGGAGACGGTCAGGACCATGGGGAAGATCGTCGCCGCCGCCGAGGAGGACATGCTCGCCAAGGGCCTCCCCCCGCTCGCCGAGAGCAGCAAGCCCCGCACCCAGGGAGGCGCCGTGGCCCGCGCGGCGGCCGAGATGGGCGACTTCCTCGGCGCCAAGTTCCTCGTCGCCTTCACCCAGTCCGGGGACACCGTCCGCCGCCTGGCCCGCTACCGCTCGCCCATCCCCGTCCTCGCCTTCACCCCCGACCCTTCCACCCGGGCCCAGCTCACCCTCACCTGGGGCGTGGAGACCTTCCTCGGACCCACCGTGCAGAGCACCGACGAGATGGTCCGGCAGGTCGACGAGCAGCTCCTCAGGATCGGGCGCTGCCGGCCGGGGGACAAGGTGATCATCACCGCTGGCTCCCCGCCCGGCGTCCCCGGCACCACCAACATGGTCCGCGTCCACCACATCGGCGAGGGACTCGACGCCCCCCGGTGAACCCCGCCCCCCGGACCGGGAGTCCCGGCCGCCGCCTCGCGCCAGCGGCGGCCGGGACTCCCCTCGCACCGCGCTCCGTCCCGCGGCGCCGCTCAGTGCTTCGGCCCGATGTGCGCGTCCATCAGCGCCACGGACGCCCGGCGTGCGACGGAGACGTCGTGCACTCCTGTTGGGCGGCATGCCATTTTCCATTCGACGCCGGCCTTGTCGAGGGCTTCCGTGTACAGCCGCAGGATGTCCTGGGACTTGTTGGCGAACAAGTACCGCGGGTACTCGTAGCGCTTCCGTCGGCCCCCGACGACTCGGACCGTCCAGTTGGTGATGCGGCAACCGTCGGAGTGAACCAGCCCTCGGATCAGCTCCCAGGGATACCGGTCGACGATTCTCTGTTGCCAGGGGGTGAGCGCAATGCGTCGGTTGTGCTTTTTCCCCGGGCCGTGCTGAGGGAACAGGCACTCCAGGTGCAGGGAGTAGACCTTTACGTTGCGGCAACCGGTCTTGCGGACGCGGCACACGGAGTTTTCGGGGAAAACCGCCCGCATCGCCGCCTCGCAGGCGTCGATCAATCCCGGCCAGTCTTCGGAGCAGGTGATCATGAGGTTGGGGACCCGGTGCCCCGAGTATTGGACGATGTGCCCGTCTCCGAGGTAGAGACCGAGGAGGTACGCGTAGGCGGCCTCGTCGAGTTCTCTGCCATCGCATCGGGGGCAGGGGTGCTCCGGACGTCCGGGGAGGGTTCCCTGCCGGGCCCGTTCCCTGTGCAGCCAGTAGCCGACGGTTCCCTCGGGAATGTTCAGTCGGCGAGCTACCTCGGCATTCCTCATGCCTCCCCGGAGGAGGGCCAGGGCTTTCTCGCGAACCTCGATACCGTGAAGCGTCATGACGCTACCGTGTGCGACCGCCTCCGCTTACGAGGTGCAAAGACGAGGGATTCACGAGAATGTGAAAGTCCACTTATGGAAGAGGTGAGTGCCGGGTGCGGGACTCGAACCCGCACGCCCTTTCGGGCAGATGTGTTTGAGACATCAGCGTCTGCCTGTTCCGCCAACCCGGCCAGGGTACCGCTTCGTGAGTGTACCGGGTAAACGGCTGTACCAGCAGCTAGGTAGTCTCGGAGGTCCCATCATGGCCGGAAGACGAGGAGCCCAGTGAGCACCGCGGACATCCCCGAGCCCATCAGTACCGACAACGGCGAAGACGCCGGCGAGCGGGCGCACGTGCCGCCGGAGACGACGAGGGTCGTCATCGCCGAGGACGAGGCGCTGATCCGGCTGGACCTCAAGGAGATGCTGGAGGAGGAGGGCTACACCGTCGTCGGCGAGGCGGGGGACGGGCAGACGGCCGTGGAGCTGGCCCGGGAGCACCGTCCCGACCTGGTGATCCTCGACGTGAAGATGCCCGTGCTCGACGGGATCTCGGCGGCCGAGAAGATCGCCGGCGAGTCCATCGCCCCGGTGCTGATGCTGACCGCGTTCTCGCAGCGCGAGCTGGTGGAGCGGGCGCGCGACGCGGGCGCGATGGCGTACCTGGTGAAGCCGTTCAGCAAGAGCGACGTGGTGCCGGCCATCGAGATGGCGGTGTCGCGGTTCAACGAGATGAAGGTGCTGTCGCAGGAGGTCGCCGACCTCACGCAGCGGCTGGAGACGCGGAAGCTGGTGGACCGGGCCAAGGGGGTGCTCCAGACGCAGTACGGGCTGACCGAGCCGGCCGCGTTCCGGTGGATCCAGAAGACCTCGATGGACCGCCGGCTGTCGATGCGGCAGGTGGCGGAGGCCGTGATTCAGGACGCGGAGGAGAAGAAGCAGCAGCGGTGACGCCCCGGCCCCGCGCCCCGCTCACGGCCGTCCCGTGGCCGGTCCGCGAACGGCGTGTCGGCGGTGCGGGGTGCCGCGGGGAGTGCGGGGTGCCGCGGGGCTGCGCCGGAGGCGGTCCGGCGGCCGGGGGCGGTCCGGTGGCGGGGGGCCGGAAAGGGGCGCGTTCCGGGGCTTTCGTGCCGTCGCGGGCGGGATGCGCGCCGGAGTGGTTCGCGTTTCAACGGGTCCGGCCTCTGATGATCTTTCCCTTTCTGTCCGGTGGTCGGTAAGGAGTGTTCTGTTTCCGGCGCGTGACAGAGGTCACAGGGGGATCACATCTGCGGCTCCCACCTGTCTGGTCGGCTTGTGTGGCAATAGATTCCGGGCCACGCCGCACACGTGTACGTGCGGATCGCGTCGCCGGCACGGTACGGCGATCGTCGTGATCTGAGCGGGCTCCAGGGGGTTCCACGTGCTCAACAAGACCATCGTCAAGCTGGCCATTCCCGTGGCTGTCGGGGCGCTCGCGCTCACCGGGTGCGGTGGGGACAGCGGAAGCGGGGGCGACGCGTACAAGATCGCTTTCCAGGGGCCGCTCTCCGGTGACAACGTCCAGCTCGGCCAGAACATGGAGAACGGGATCAAGCTGGCCATCGACCAGGCGAACGCCTCGGGCGACCTCGGTTTCGAGGTCGAGTACATGCCGGTCGACGACCAGGGCCTGCCGGACAAGGCCACGGCCGCCGCGCAGAAGGCGATCGACGACACGGACGTCGTCGCGGTGATAGGCCCGGCGTTCTCGGGTCCGGCGGACACCGCCGCCGAGGTGTACGGGGCTGCCGGGCTGGCCGCGGTGTCCTCGTCGGCGACGCGTCCGGACCTGACGACCAAGGGCTACGAGACCTTCCTGCGGGCGGTGCCGAACGACAGCGCCCAGGGCGCGGGGATGGCGAAGTACCTCGTCGGCAAGGTCAAGGCCGAGAAGGTCGTGGTGGTCGACGACAAGACCGACTACGGCATCGGGCTGGCGGACGTGGCCGAGAAGGACCTGAAGGCCGCGGGCGTGGACGTGGTGCGCCAGAGCGTCCCGCAGAAGACCCCGGACTACAGCGCCGCGGCGAAGAACGTCGTCAAGAACAAGCCGGACGCCATGATCTACGCCGGCTACTACCAGGACGCGGGCCCGTTCGCGAAGAAGCTCGACGAGGCGGGCTTCGACGGGGTGGCGATGTCGGGCGACGGCACCAACGACGCGCAGTTCATCGAGCTGGCGGGCGACGCCTCGGACCAGTGGTTCCTCACCTGCCCGTGCACGGACGCCACCAAGGAGGACGCGACGAAGAAGTTCGCCGCGGACTACGAGAAGGAGTTCAAGCAGGCTCCGGGCACGTACTCGGCGGAGTCCTATGACGTCGCCAACATGATCATCGAGCAGATCAAGAAGCTCCACGAGGAGGGCGGCGTCGAGCGCGAGGCGCTGATGGAGGCGCTGCGCGGGGTGAAGTACAAGGGCCTGACGAAGGAGTTCTCCTTCGACGACAAGGGCGAGTTCACCAACCAGACCATCTACCTGTACCAGGTCAAGGGCGACGGCATCGAGTACCAGGGCAGCGTCGACGAGCTGGCGGGCTGAACCGGCCGACGCTTCCGGCCGGCCGGCGCGGGGCCCCGGGCCGCCGCGCCGGCCGGTGTGACACCGGCGGGCGCCCTCTTGGGTGCGTGTCCGTCTCCGTGATCTCCAAGCCGCCTGTCCGGTGCCGAACGCACGGCCCGGCGGCGCACATTCCCACAAGGAAGACGGTTCGATGTCCCTCAGTGAGTTCTGGGACTTCCTTGTCCTAGGGGTGGTGCTCGGCAGTCTCTACGCCGTCATCGCCATCGGCTACACGCTGGTCTACGGCGTGCTCCAACTTCTCAACTTCGCGCACAGCGAGGTGTTCATGTTCGGCGGTTACGGGGGCCTGCTGGCCCTGACCGCCGTGATCCCCGAGGAGACGCCCTCGGGGATGGGCTCGGTCGCCTACGTGGCGATCGGCATGCTGTCCGGCGCCGCGCTGGGCGGTGCGGTCGCCTTCGGTCTGGAACGTGTGGCGTACCGGCCGCTGCGCAGGCGCAACGCGCCGCGCCTGGTGTTCCTGATCACCGCGATCGGTGCGTCGTTCTTCCTGTACAACCTGGCGGGCAAGCTGTTCGGGCGCAACCCGGCGCCGATTCCGGAGATGTACGACAACGGGACGGCGCTGTCGGTATTCGGCGCGGAGCTGACCGTCACCCAGGTGCTGATCCTGGTGTCCGCGGTCGTGATGATGGTCGGTCTGGACTACGTGGTGAACCGGACGAAGATGGGTTCGGGGATCCGCGCGGTGGCGCAGGACCCGGAGGTCGCGTCGCTGATGGGCGTGGACATCGACAAGGTGGTGTCCCGGACGTTCGTGCTCGGCGGTCTGCTGGGCGGCGCGGCCGGCTTCCTGTTCGGCACCAACAGCCAGGTCGTGTACACGATGGGCTTCCTGCCGGGCATCACGGCGTTCGCGGCGGCGGTGCTGGGCGGTATCGGCAATGTGCGCGGCGCGATGCTCGGCGGTCTGGTGCTGGGCGTGGTGGAGACCATGACGGTGGCCCTGTGGGGCGACGACTGGCGTTACGTCGGGGCCTTCGTGGTGCTGGTGCTGGTGCTGATGGTCCGTCCGACGGGCATTCTCGGAGAGCGTCTGGGGAGGACGGCATGAGCATGAAGACCTCGGCCCCGGCGAAGACCTCGGAGGGCGTTCCGGCGGCGCTGTCGGCGGCGGCCCGGCTGCGGAAGGTGCACTGGTACCAGGAGCCGCGCTGGCGGCGGCTGGGCGCGCTGCTGGCGCTGGCGGTGACCCTGACGCTGATGACGGGCAAGGAGGGCACCACCCGGGACCTGTTCTTCGCGCTGCGGGAGGACCTGACCGGTTTCGCCCTGTGGATCTGGGTGGGTGTCGCGGTGGTCGTCTGGGCGGTGCGGGAGTTCCTCGCCGACCGGGCCGGCGGTGCCGTCGGGCGGGGCAAGGAGGCCGCGCCGGGTCCGTTCGCCTCGGTGCGGGGCGTGTGGGAGTCGAACGCCTCGGTGCGGGTCGGCGTGCTGGTGGCGCTGCTGGCGCTGGCGGTGTTCGGGCCGCTGGGGCTGGAGCGGTACTGGCAGCAGGTGCTGGTGGACCAGATCGCCATCTACGTGCTGCTGGCGATCGGTCTGAACGTGGTGATCGGCTGGGCGGGCCTGCTCGACCTGGGCTTCATCGCGTTCTTCGCCATCGGCGCGTACAGCGCGGCGTACTGGACGGGGGCGCTGCCGGTCCAGCCGCCGGTGGTGCTGAACAACTTCCTGGTGCTGCCGGTCGCGGTGCTGACCTGCCTGGTGGCGGGTGTGATCCTGGGTGCGCCGACGCTGCGGCTGAGGGGTGACTACCTGGCGATCGTGACGCTCGGCTTCCACGAGATCGTGTACCTGATGGCGAAGAACGCCGACGGTGTGACGGAGGGCGTGCGGGGCGTCAAGGTCGAGCGGTTCAGCGTCGACCTGGGCTTCTTCTCCTACGAGTGGAAGCTGGACCCGATGCCGTACTACTGGCTGCTGATCGGGTTCATCGTGCTGGCGATCTTCCTGTTCCTGCGGCTGGAGCACTCCAAGGTGGGCCGGGCGTGGACCGCGATCCGCGAGGACGAGGTGGCGGCGGCGGCCACGGGTGTGAACACGGTGCGGTACAAGCTGATGGCGTTCGCGATCGGCGCCTCGACCTCCGGTGTGGCGGGCGTGGCGTACGCGAGCAAGGTGGGGTACTTCAACCCGGAGAACTTCGCGATCCTGCTGTCCGTGCTGGTGCTGGCGTACGTCATCTTCGGCGGCATGGGGTCGGTCCCCGGGGTGCTGGTCGGCACCGCGTTCCTGGTGTGGCTGCCGGAGGGGCTGCGGGAGTGGGTGGACCCCAAGGACCGGTACATGTACCTGGGGGCCCTGCTCGTCATCATGATGATCTACCGGCCGCAGGGTGTGTGGCCCTCCCGTCGCCGCAAGCGTGAGCTGCGGATGGCGGAGGCGGGGATCGGCGGAGCCGACGCGACCGGCCCGGCGGAAGGCAGGCAGCAGTGACCACCGAGGTGACGAAGACGGGCCGGGTGCCGGCGGACGGTGCCGGGCCGGGGGACCTGGTGCTGGAGACGTCGGGCGTGACGCTGCGGTTCGGCGGTCTGACCAGTCTGGACGACGTCGAGCTGCGGATGCGGCGCGGTGAGGTGCTGGCGGTCATCGGGCCCAACGGCGCGGGCAAGACGTCGCTGTTCAACTCGCTGACGGGCGCGTACGTCCCGCAGGAGGGGAGGATCGTCTTCCGGCCGCGGGGCGGCGGGGAGCACTCGCTGCTGGGCGCCAAGCCGCACGTGGTGAGCCGTCTGGGGCTGGCGCGCACCTTCCAGAACATCCGGTTGTTCGGTGCGCTGACGGCGTTGGAGAACGTCAAGATCGCGGCGGAGACGCGGCTGAAGGCCGACCCGGTGTCGATCATGCTGGGGCTGCCGAACGCGCGGAAGGCGGAGCGGGCCAGTGACCGCCGGGCGCACGAGGTGCTGTCGTTCGTCGGTCTGCTCGACCGGATGAACGAGCTGGCGGGGGCGCTGAGCTACGGCGACCAGCGGCGGCTGGAGATCGCGCGGGCGCTGGCGACCGGTCCGGAGGTGCTGCTGCTGGACGAGCCGGCGGCGGGCACCAACCCGACGGAGAAGCTGGAGCTGGAGGAGCTGATCCGGCGGATCAACACCGAGCTTGGCGTGAGCGTGCTGCTGATCGAGCACGACATGCGGCTGGTGATGTCGGTGGCGGACCGGGTGATGGTGCTCAACTTCGGCAGGAAGATCGCCGAGGGTTCCCCGTCGGAGGTGCAGCGGGACCAGGCGGTGATCGAGGCGTACCTGGGCGCCGTGACGGAGGAGGACGAGGCCGCGGTGGCGGAGGCGATCGCCGACGCGGACGCCGCCGGCCCGGAGGCGGGCGCGGGCGGGTCCGCGGCGCGGGACACGGAGGAGCGCGAGTGAGCGGCACCACGCGGTTGAAGAAGGAGCCGGAGCGCGGCGGGTCCACCTCTCCGGTGGTGCTCGAACTCCGTGACCTGCACGTGTTCTACGGCGCGATCGAGGCGCTCAAGGGCGTCAACCTGACGGTCCGCCGCGGTGAGGTCGTCGCGCTGCTCGGCGCCAACGGCGCGGGGAAGACGACCACGCTGCGGACGGCGTCGGGGATGATCGCCCCGCGCGAGGGCCAGGTGCTGCTGCACGGGGAGCGGATCGACGGGATCAAGTCGCACGATCTGGTGCGGTTCGGCATCGGCCACGTGCCCGAGGGGCGCGGGGTGTTCCCGCGGATGACGGTCCGGGAGAACCTCCAGATGGGGGCGTACCGGTTCAGGTCCGTGGACAAGGCGGACATGGACCGGGTGTTCACCCTGTTCCCGAGGCTGGGCGAGCGCAAGAGCCAGCTCGGCGGGACGCTCTCCGGCGGTGAGCAGCAGATGCTGGCGATCGGCCGGGCCCTGATGGGCAAGCCGGAGATCCTGCTGCTGGACGAGCCGTCGATGGGTCTGGCGCCGCTGATCGTGCAGCAGATCTTCGGGATCATCAAGGAGATCAACGAGCAGGGCACCACGGTGCTGCTGGTGGAGCAGAACGCCGCGCAGGCGCTCCGGATGGCGGACCGCGGGTACGTGCTGGAGACCGGTTCGGTGGCGATGGAGGGCGAGGCGTCCGCGCTGCTCTCCGACCCCCGGGTGCGGGCGGCCTATCTGGGCGAGGGCGCCGCGTAGCGCCTCCTGCCCGTTTCTGCGCGGCGGTGCCGCGGCGGCGAGGGTGCCGCCGCGGCACCGCCGTGTGCGGGCCCGGGCGGGCGCGGGAGCGCGCACGGGGCCCGGGGGGAGTCCCTCCGTCCTCCGGGCGGGTTCCCGCGCGGGACGTCAGCCGTGGGCGTTCTCCGGGGCGTCGCGCAGCAGGCAGGTGAGGCGGGCGGAGCACACGCGCCGGCCCTGCTCGTCGGTGACGGCGATCTCGTACGTGGCGGTGGACCGGCCGCGGTGCAGGGGGGTGGCGGTGCCGGTGACGGTGCCGGAGCGCAGTCCGCGGTGGTGGGTGCAGTTGAGGTCCACGCCGACGGCGATCCTGCCCGGTCCGCCGTGGAGCATGGCGCCGACGGAGCCGAGGGTCTCGGCCAGGACGGCGGAGGCGCCGCCGTGCAGCAGCCCGTAGGGCTGGGTGTTGCCCTCGACGGGGAGGGTGCCGACGACCTTCTCGGGGGAGGCCTCCAGGATGGTCAGGCCCATGCGCTCGCCGAGGTGCCCGGCGGAGAACAGGGTGGGCAGGTCGATGCCGAGCCCGGCCCACTGGTCGATGATCTCCTGGGGGAACCTGGTGGTGGTCTGCTCGCCCATGGGTTCACGGCTCCGATCGTCGCGCCGGTGCGTGCGCACCGCCTCCGGTGGCTGATGGGTGTGTTCTACACCGTCTTATCAGAGGCGGGCAGGGGCCCCCGGGACGGGGTGAGGCGGATCACCACGGACTTGCTGGCGGGGGTGTTGCTGACCTCGGCGGTGGCGTCGAGGGGGACCAGGACGTTGGTCTCGGGGAAGTAGGCGGCGGCGCATCCGCGGGCGGTGGGGTAGTGGACGACGCGGAAGCCGGGCGCGGTGCGTTCCCGGCCGTCCTCCCACTCGCTGGTGAGGTCGGCGTACGACCCGTCGGGCAGGCCCAGTTCCGCGGCGTCGCCGGGGTGGACGAGCACCACGCGGCGGCCTCCCTCGATGCCGCGGTAGCGGTCGTCGAGGCCGTAGACCGTGGTGTTGTACTGGTCGTGGGAGCGCAGGGTCTGCAGCAGCAGGCGGCCGGGCGGCACGCGCGGCCATTCCACGGGCGCGGCGGTGAAGTTGGCCTTGCCGGTGGCGGTGGGGAAGCGGCGCTCGTCGCGCGGCGCGTGGGGGAGGACGAAGCCCCCGGGGCGGGCGACGCGGGCGTTGAAGTCCTCGAAGCCGGGGATGGTGCGGGCGATGCGGTCGCGGACCGCGGCGTAGTCGGCCTCGAACTCCTCCCAGGGGACGGGGTGGTCGCCGCCCAGGACCCGGCGGGCCAGGCGGCAGACGAGGGCGGGCTCCGACAGCAGGTGTTCGCTCGCCGGGGCCAGGCGCCCGCGGGAGGCGTGGACCACGCCCATGGAGTCCTCGACGGTGACGAACTGCTCGCCGGACGCCTGCACGTCGCGCTCGGTGCGGCCGAGGACGGGCAGGATCAGCGCGCGGGCGCCGGTGACGCAGTGGGAGCGGTTGAGCTTGGTGGACACGTGCACGGTCAGCCGGGCCCGGCGCATGGCGGCCTCGGTCACCCCGGTGTCGGGGGAGGCGGCGACGAAGTTGCCGCCCAGGGCGAAGAACACCTTGGCCCGCCCGTCGCGCAGGGCGCGGATGGCGTTCACGACGTCCAGGCCGTGCTCGCGCGGCATGGGGACGCCGAACTCCTCCTCCAGGGCGTCCAGCAGGGCGGGGGAGGGCTTCTCGACGATGCCCATGGTGCGGTCGCCCTGGACGTTGCTGTGGCCGCGCACCGGGCAGACCCCGGCGCCGGGGCGGCCGACGGCGCCGCGCAGCAGCAGGAGGTTGACGATCTCGCGGATGGTGGGCACGGCGTGCCGGTGCTGGGTCAGGCCCATGGCCCAGCACACGACGGTGCGCTTCGAGGCCAGCACCATGTCGGCGGCGCGGTCGATGTCGGCCGGGTCGAGTCCGGTGGCGCGCGGGACCTCCCCGGGGTCGCCGGCGCGGACGGCCGCCGCGAACTCCTCGAAGCCGTGGGTGTGTTCGCGGACGAACTCCTCGTCGACGCCGCCCTCGGCCGCCAGGACGCGGCGGCACAGCTCGCGGAAGAGAGCCTGGTCGCCGCCGATGCGGATCTGGAGGAACAGGTCGGTCAGCGGGGTGCCGGAGCCGGCCAGGCCGCGCAGGGTCTGCGGGTTGTCGAACCGTTCCAGGCCCGCCTCGGGGAGCGGGTTGACGGTGATGATCCTCGCCCCGTTCCGCTTGGCCTTCTCCAGGGCGGTGAGCATCCGCGGGTGGTTGGTGCCGGGGTTCTGCCCGGCGACGATGATCAGGTCGGCGTGGTGGAGGTCCTCCAGCAGCACGCTGCCCTTGCCGACGCCGAGGGTCTCGGTCAGCGCCGCGCCGGAGGACTCGTGGCACAGGTTGGAGCAGTCGGGCAGGTTGTTGGTGCCGAAGCAGCGGGCGAAGAGCTGGTAGAGGAAGGCGGCCTCGTTGCTGGTGCGGCCGGAGGTGTAGAAGAGGGCCTCGTCGGGGGAGTCGAGGGCGCGCAGTTCCTCGGCGACGATGTCGAAGGCCCGCTCCCAGCCGATCGGCTCGTAGTGGTCGGAGCCCTCCGCCAGGTACATCGGGTGGGTGAGCCGCCCCTGCTGTCCCAGCCAGTACCCCGAGCGGCGGGCGAGTTCGGACACGGGGCGCTCGGCGAAGAAGGCGGGGGTGACGCGCCGCAGGGTGGCCTCCTCGGCGACGGCCTTGGCGCCGTTCTCGCAGAACTCGGCGGCGTGCCGCCGCTCCGGCTCGGGCCAGGCGCAGCCGGGGCAGTCGAAGCCGTCCGCCTGGTTGACCCTCAGCAGGGTCAGCGCGGTGCGCCGCGCCCCCATCTGCCGCTGCGCCACGCGCAGGGAGTTGGCGACGGCGGGCAGCCCGGCGGCGGAGCGCCGCGGGGCGCTGACCCGGGGGGCGTCCTGGACGGGATCGGCCTGGGGCGGCTTGCGCTTCATGGCCGACGATCCTGCCACGGGGCGCCGGAACGCGTCACGGGTGCGCAGGGCGGTCCGGGAGGGAATTGTCGGTGCCGCGTGGGAGGATCGGGGCGTGGCCAACAAAGCATCGACAGTGACCGCGACACCGACCGCGCCGGCAGCACCGTCCGCACCGGAGGAGAAGCGCCTGCTCCTGCTGGACGGGCACTCCCTCGCCTACCGGGCGTTCTTCGCGCTGCCCGAGGAGAACTTCTCCACCACCACGGGGCAGCCGACGAACGCCGTCTACGGTTTCGCCTCGATGCTGGCGAACACGCTGCGCGACGAGGAGCCCACCCACCTGGCGGTCGCCTTCGACGTGTCGCGCACGACCTGGCGCACGAAGGAGTTCGCCGAGTACAAGGCGAACCGCTCCAAGAGCCCGGACAGCTTCCGGGGGCAGGTGGAGCTGATCGGCGAGCTGCTGGACGCGATGAACGTGCGGCGGTTCGCGGTGGAGGGCTTCGAGGCGGACGACATCATCGCCACCCTGGCCGGCCAGGCGGAGGCCGAGGGCTTCCAGGTGTCGATCGTCACCGGCGACCGTGACTCCTTCCAGCTGGTGAGCGACGCGGTCACGGTGCTGTACCCCACCCGCGGGGTGTCGGAGCTGACCCGCTTCACCCCCGAGAAGGTGGAGGAGAAGTACGGCCTGACCCCCCGGCAGTACCCGGACTTCGCCGCGCTGCGCGGCGACCCGTCGGACAACCTGCCCGGCATTCCGGGGGTGGGCGAGAAGACGGCGGCGAAGTGGATCAGGCAGTTCGGCTCCCTGGAGGAGCTGCTGGAGCGCGCCGACGAGGTCAAGGGCAAGGTCGGCGAGAAGCTGCGCGAGCACCTGGACTCCGTCAGGCTCAACCGGCGGCTGACGGCCCTGGTGCACGACGTGGAGCTGCCGGCCGGCCCGGCGGACCTGGCGCGGGCGCCGTACGACCGCGAGGCGCTGGAGACGGTGCTGGACACGCTGGAGTTCCGCAACACCGGCTTCCGCGACCGGCTGTACGCCGTGGACCCGGGCGCGGCCGGGGAGGAGGCGGCCCCGGAGGACGGGGTGGAGATCGACGGCACGGTCCTGGGCTCCGGCGAGCTGGCGCCCTGGCTGGCCGAGCACGCCGCGTCCGGGGCCGGGCCGCTGGGGGTGGCCACCGTCGACACCTGGAAGCTCGGCGCGGGCGGCGTCACCGAGATCGCCCTGGCCGCGGCCACGGGCCCGGCCGCGTGGTTCGACCCCGCGGGGCTGGACGAGGCCGACGAGAGGGCGTTCGCCGCGTGGCTCGCCGACGCGGACCGGCCGAAGGTGGTGCACGACGCCAAGGCGGCGATGCGGGTCTTCGCCGAGCACGGCTGGCGGGTCGGCGGCGTGACGATGGACACCGCGCTCGCCGCCTACCTGGTGCAGCCGGGCCGCCGCTCCTTCGCGCTGGACGCGCTGTCGGTGGAGTTCCTGGGCCGCGAGCCGGCCCGGGCGGCCGAGAGCGACGGGCAGCTCGCCCTGGGCGCGGACGAGGAGGCGGAGGCGGCCGCGCTGATGAGCCGCGCCCGCACCATCCTCGACCTGGGGGAGGCGCTGGCCGGACGGCTGGAGGAGGTGGGCGCGGCCGGCCTGCTGAACGACGTGGAGCTGCCGGTCTCCGAGCTGCTGGCGCGGATGGAGCGCGCCGGCATCGCCGCGGACCGGGCGTGGCTGGAGGAGATGGAGCGGCAGTTCGCCGCGGCGGTCCAGCAGGCCGTGCGGGAGGCGCACGCCTCGGTGGGCCACGAGTTCAACCTGGGCTCGCCCAAGCAGCTGCAGGAGGTCCTCTTCGGCGAGCTGGGCCTGCCGAAGACGAAGCGGACCAAGACGGGCTACACCACCGACGCGGACGCGCTGGCGTGGCTGGCGGCGCAGACCGAGCACGAACTGCCGGTGATCATGCTGCGCTACCGCGAGCAGTCCAAGCTGCGCACCACCGTCGAGGGCCTGATCAAGACGATCGCCGCCGACGGGCGCATCCACACCACCTTCAACCAGACGGTCGCCGCGACCGGGCGGCTGTCGTCGACCGACCCGAACCTGCAGAACATCCCGGTGCGCACCGACGAGGGACGGGCCATCCGGCGGGGCTTCGTGGTCGGCGAGGGCTACGAGTCGCTGCTGACGGCCGACTACAGCCAGATCGAGCTGCGGGTGATGGCGCACCTGTCGGAGGACGAGGGCCTGATCGAGGCGTTCACCTCCGGCGAGGACCTCCACACCACGGCCGCCTCCCAGGTCTTCGGCGTGCCCAAGGACCGGGTGGACCCGGAGATGCGCCGCAAGATCAAGGCCATGTCGTACGGGCTGGCCTACGGGCTGTCGGCCTTCGGCCTGTCCCAGCAGCTCGGCATCACCGCCGACGAGGCGCGCAGGCTGATGGACGCCTACTTCGAGCGCTTCGGCGGGGTGCGCGACTACCTGCACCGGGTGGTGGAGGACGCGCGGGTCACCGGCTACACCGAGACCATCCTCGGCCGCCGCCGCTACCTGCCGGACCTCAACAGCGACAACCGGCAGCGCCGGGAGATGGCCGAGCGGATGGCGCTCAACGCACCGATCCAGGGCACCGCCGCGGACATCGTGAAGATCGCGATGCTGAAGGTGGACCGCGCGCTGGACGGGGCGGGGCTGCGTTCCAGGATGCTCCTCCAGGTGCACGACGAGATCGTGCTGGAGGTCGCCCCGGGCGAGCGGGAGGCCGTGGAGGAGCTGGTGCGCCGGGAGATGGCCGGGGCCGTCGAGCTGCGGGCGCCGCTGGACGTGTCGGTCGGCGCCGGCGGGAACTGGGAGAACGCCGCCCACTGAACCGGCCCCCGCCCCGGCCTGCCGCCGGCGCGGGAGGCGAACGGCCGTGTGCCGCCCGGACGGTGGGGGAACCGTACGGGCGGCACACGGCGTGAACATCCGGTGGAGCGACCGTGCCCATCGTGAAGCCGGGAGGGGACGCGGTGGATCGGGTGCCGAACTTGCCGTAGTGTCACGACCGTTGCCGCACGCGGGGGAGCGGAGCGGCCGGGACACCGGGCATACAGGACGGGCGCGGAGAGCACGGGCCGCGCGGCAGTACGGAACGGCAGCGTGGAGGGGTCTGGCAGATGACGGCTCGACTCGGGGGACTCGTGGGCAGGGTCCGCAGGGGTGTGACCAGCACCGCGATCGCGGCGGCGGCGATGGCCGCGCTCACCGCGTCGCAGGGCCCGGGCCTGGAATTCGTCCAGCCCGGCGGCAAGGACGCCGCCTCCTCCCCGGACGTGCCCGACCTTCCCGCCGACGGCAACTCCCCCTACCACACCGAGCTTCCACCGCTGGTGAAGCCGGACAGGCCCGGTTCCTCCAATGACCTCCCGGCCGCCACCGGCCCCGCGGAGTCGGGCATACCCGCCTCGGTCCTGGCCGCCTACAAGAAGGCGGAGAGGACGCTCAACAGCGAGCAGCCCGGCTGCAACCTCCCCTGGCAACTCCTCGCCGCGATCGGCAAGGTGGAGTCCGGGCAGGCCCGCGGCGGCGCGGTGGACGAGGGGGGCACCACCCTCAGGCCGATCCTGGGCCCCGCCCTCAACGGCGTCGGCTTCGCGCACATCTCGGACACCGACAACGGCGCCTACGACGGCGACACCCGGTACGACCGGGCCGTCGGCCCCATGCAGTTCATCCCGTCGACCTGGGCCACCTGGGGAGCGGACGGCAACGGCGACGGCCGCGAGGACCCCAACAACATCTACGACGCGGCGCTCGCCGCCGGGCGCTACCTGTGCGCGGGCGGCAGGGACCTGTCGAACCCGGCCGATCTGGAACGGGCCATCCTCAGCTACAACCACTCCCGGGACTACCTGCGGACCGTGCTGTCGTGGCTGGAGTTCTACCGCAAGGGCGTCCACGAGGTCCCCGACGGCAAGGGCGTGCTGCCCGAGACCCCCGGCGCGGGCAACGAGTCCAGGCCCGCGAAGCCCGCCACGGACCCCGACTCCCGGTCGAAGGGCGGGTCCAAAGGCCCCGAGAAGGGCGGCTCGAAGGGCGGCGGCAAGGACGACGGCAAGGACGACAAGCCGTCCACGCCGCCCCCCGCCTCGGGGGAGGGCACCATCGAGCCCAAGCCGGACGAGCCCGGCACCCCGCCGGAGAAGCCGGACCCGAAGCCGGAGCCGGAGCCGGACGAGCCCGGCACCCCGCCCGAGGACCCGGAGCCGGAGCCCGACGAACCGACGGAACCCGACCCCACCTGCCCGGCGGACCCCGACGACCCGAAGGATCCGGAAGACCCGGAGAACCCCGGCGAGGACCCGAAGGACCCCGGCGAGGATCCGAAGGACCCGGAGAAGGATCCCGAGAACCCCGGCGAGGACCCCAAGGACCCGGAGAAGGATCCCGAGGGCCCCGGCGAGGACCCGGAGGATCCCGACAAGGACCCGGAGGACCCCTGCGGCGATCCGGAGGACGAGGACGGCGGGGACGAGCCGCAGGACGACCCCGAGGGCGGGGAGACACCCGCCCCGGACACCGCCCTCACCGTCGGCGGAGCCGTCACCGGCCGCCAGGACTGAGCACCCGGACCGCACGCCCCGGCCCCGGCGGCCCGCCGAATGGCGGGCCGCCGGGGCCGTCAGCGTCCGCCGGCCCGTCCGCCGCGCGCCGCGTCCGCCGTCCGCCGCGTGGGCTCCGCGGTCGCCGGGTCCTCGGGCCAGGGGTGCCGGGGATAGCGCCCGCGCAGCTCCGCCCGCACCGAGCGGTAGCCGTCCCGCCAGAACGACGCCAGGTCCGCCGTCACGGCGGCGGGCCGCCCCGCGGGCGACAGCAGGTGCACCAGCAGCGGCACCCGCCCCCCGGCCAGGCGCGGCGCCTCCTGCCAGCCGAACAGCTCCTGCAGCTTGACCGCAAGGACCGGGCGCTCGCCGCCGTAGTCCACCCGTATCCGCGAGCCGGAGGGCACCTCGATCCGCTCCGGCGCCAGCTCCTCCAGCCGGGCGGCGTCCCCCGTGGCCCACGGCAGCAGGGCGCCCAGCAGCCGCCCGGCGTCCAGCCGCTCCAGGTCGGCCCGCCGCCGCGCGCCCTCCAGGGCGGGGCCCAGCCACTCCTCCGCCCGGGCGGACAGCGCCTCGTCCGACACGTCCGGCCACGGCCCGCCCAGCTCCCGGTGGAGGAAGGCCAGCCGCTCCCGCAGCGAACGCGCCTCCCGCGACCAGTGGAGCAGCCCCGGCCCCTCGCGCCGCAGCCCGTCCAGCAGCGCTGCCCGCACCAGCGCCGGATCGGGCTCCGGAAGCGGCGAGGAGGCCAGCTCGACCGCGCCCAGCAGCTCCACGCGCCGGGCGACGACGTCGCCGGGGCCGTGCCGCCCGCCGGACCACCGCACCTCCTCCCGGCGGACGTGCAGCGCCGCGGCGGCCCGGCGCGCGGTGTCCTCGTCGATCACCGCGGCCAGCCGGACCCGCGCGGACGCCGAACCCACCGGGCGGTCCGCGACGGCGACCGCCAGCCAGGGGGCGTCCCGCAGTCCGGAACCGGGGGCGAGTTCCGCCCGCGTCCCGGAGGCCATCAGGTACGCCGACCCGCCGCGGGAGCGCGCGACCCGCTCGGGGAAGGCCAGCGCCACCACCAGCCCCGCCGCGGCGTCGTCCGGCAGGCCGTCCGCCCGCTCCGCCGCCCTGCCGCGCCCGTCCTCCGGCAGGGCCTCCGCCAGGCGCCGCGCCTCCGTGCGCCAGCGGGCGGCGTACGGGTCCCCGCCGCGGCGCGCGGCCCGCCGGACGGCCGCCACCTCGTCGCCGTACTCCCGGGGCGGCTCCTCGCTCAGCAGCGCCACCACCTCCGCCGCCCGCCGGGCGCCCACCAGGGGCGCCCCGTCCAGCAGGGCGCGGGCCAGCCGGGGGTGGAGGCCCAGGCGGGCCATCGCCTCCCCGCGTCCGGTCGCCCGTCCGGCCGCGTCCACGGCGCCGATCGCGCGCAGCACCTCGCGGGCCGCGGCCATCGCCCCCTCCGGAGGCGGGTCGGGCAGCGCCAGACCGCGTGCGTCCGGATCGCCCCAGCAGGCCGTCCGGAGAGCGAAAGAGGTGAGGTCCGCGACCGCGATCTCGGGGGAGGGGAACCGCGGCAGCCGGCCGTGCTCGGCCTCGGCCCAGCAGCGGTACACCACGCCCGGCGCCTCGCGTCCGGCCCGGCCGGCGCGCTGCTCGGCCGACGCCCGCGAGACCCGTACCGTCGTCAGGGCGCTCAGCCCGCGGGCGTGGTCGGTGCGCGGCTCACGGGCCAGACCCGAGTCCACCACCACCCGCACCCCGGGGACGGTCAGGCTGGACTCGGCGACCGCCGTGGCCAGCACCACCCGCCGCCGCCCGGCGGAACCGGCCAGCACCGCGTCCTGGACGGCGGCCGGGGCCCGCCCGTGGACCTGGAGCACCTCGGCGTCCACCCCGTCCCCCAGCAGCGCCGCCACCCGCGCGATCTCCCCGGTGCCGGGCAGGAAGCACAGCACGTCGCCGCTCTCCTCGCGCAGCGCCCGCCGCACCACGGAGGCGACGTGCTCCAGCAGGGCCGGGTCCACCCGTGTCCCGTGCGCGGGCCGCACCGGACGCGCGGGGGGCGCCCACACCACCCGCACCGGGTGCGTCACACCGGGCGTCTCCACCACGGGCGCGTCCAGCAGCCGCGCCCAGCCCTCGGCGTCGGTGGTCGCCGAGGCGGCGACCAGCCGCAGCTCCGGCCGCAGCGCGGCCCGGACGTCCAGCAGGAAGGCGGCGGCGGTGTCGGCGTCCAGGTGCCGCTCGTGGCACTCGTCCAGCACCACCGTGCCGACCCCGGGCAGCTCCGGGTCGCGCTGCAGGCGCTGGAGCAGCACCCCGGTGGTCACCACCTCCACCGTGCACCCGGGGCCCACCACGCGCTCGCCGCGCACGGTGAACCCGACCCGCTCCCCGACCCGCTCGCCCAGCAGCCAGGCCATCCGCCGGGCCGCGGCCCGCACCGCGATGCGGCGCGGCTCGGCCACCACCACGCGCCGGGCGGGGCCGTCCAACCCGGCGGGCGCCGGCCCGGACGCGAGCCCGGCCAGGGCCAGGGGTACCAGCGTGGTCTTGCCCGTGCCCGGCGGCGCGCACAGCACCGCCGCCCCGCGCGTGGCCAGGGCGTCGCCGAGGGCGGGCAGGGCGGAGCGTACGGGGAGCCGGTGGAGGGCGTCGGTCCGCAGGGGCATGCCCCCCATCCTCCCAGCCGCCCCCGGCCCTCTCCCGGCACTCCGGCGCTCCGGCGCTCCGGCGGGGGCGGCCGGGTCAGCCGCGTTCGCAGACGAAGACCGCCGTGCCGGGGATCAGCCGCCCGCGCAGCGGCGACCAGCCGCCCCAGACCTGCCGGTTCCACTCGGGCCACTCCGGCTCGACCAGGTCCACCAGGCGGAATCCGGCGGCGACGAGGTCGCGCACCCGGTCGCCGAGCGTCCGGTGGTGCTCGACGTAGACGGCCCGGCCGTGCTCGTCCTGCTCCACGTACGGCGTGCGGTCGAAGTAGGAGGAGTGGACCGTCAGCCCCTCGGCGCCCGGCTCGTCGGGGAAGGCCCAGCGGATCGGGTGGGTCACCGAGAACACCCAGCGCCCGCCCGGCCGCAGGACGCGGTGCACCTCCCGCAGCACCCGCACCGGGTCGGCGACGAAGGGCAGCGCGCCGTAGGCGGAGCACGCCAGGTCGAAGGAGCCGTCGGCGAAGGGCAGCGCGCCCGCGTCGGCCTGGACGAGGGGGAACGGCGGGGAGCCGGAGGCCTGCGCGATGCGCAGCGCGTGCTGGAGCTGCCGGTGCGAGACGTCCAGCGCGACCGGCCGGGCGCCGCGGGCCGCCAGCCAGCGCGAGCACTGGGCCGCCCCGGCGCCGACCTCCAGCACGGACCGCCCGGCCAGGTCCTCCGCCGGGCCCAGCAGGCGGGCCCGCTCCTCGTCCAGCCCCTCCGGGCCCCACACGAAGCGGTCGTCGCCGAGGAACTCACCGTGCTCGCGCTGGTAGTCGTCCGCGTTCCGGTCCCACCACAGGCGGCTGGCCCGGACGCTCTCGGTGTGGCCGGCCTCGCGGCGCGTGACCTCTGGTTCGCTCTCTTGGTTCATGCTGCCCGTCGTCGTAGCCTGCGGTCGGATGGGGGTCGGGGAGGGTGCCGGAAGGGGAGAAGGCACGTGCCGGAGGCCCCGAGGGGCGCCGCGGACGTTGTGGGAAGACACAGGGACGGGGCCCGGAAGGGCTCCGGAGGCAGTGAAATCTGCCGGATATGCGGGTTAGGTCCCCCGTGTTCTCGTTCGTACGTTGACCATGTCCGGCTGCCCCCGTATGCTACAAGTTGCGCTGCGGGCCTGCGCGCCTCAGACGGAGCAGGTCGCGCTCGCATCTGTTGTATGTCCCCTCGGTTGTCGAGGTGCTTGTGATTTCCTCGGAGATCTTCGTGAAAGCACCTCTCAGGCTGTCCGGCTTCGGCAGTGCGATAAGGGCTCTCGGCGTAGCAGTACCTACGACTTCAATGTCCGTACCGGAGCCCTTTTCCACATGACGAGCAGCACCGAGACCACCGTGACCACCCCGCAGGTTGCGGTTAACGACATCGGTTCCGAGGAAGCCTTCCTCGCCGCGATCGACGAGACGATCAAGTACTTCAACGACGGCGACATCGTCGACGGCGTCATCGTGAAGGTCGACCGGGACGAGGTCCTGCTCGACATCGGCTACAAGACCGAGGGTGTCATCCCTTCCCGTGAGCTGTCGATCAAGCACGATGTCGACCCGAACGAGGTCGTCGCCGTCGGTGACGAGATCGAGGCCCTGGTCCTCCAGAAGGAGGACAAGGAGGGCCGCCTGATCCTCTCGAAGAAGCGCGCCCAGTACGAGCGTGCCTGGGGCACCATCGAGAAGATCAAGGAAGAGGACGGCATCGTCACCGGTACCGTCATCGAGGTCGTCAAGGGCGGCCTGATCCTCGACATCGGCCTCCGCGGCTTCCTCCCGGCCTCCCTGGTCGAAATGCGCCGCGTCCGCGACCTTCAGCCGTACGTCGGCAAGGAGCTCGAGGCGAAGATCATCGAGCTGGACAAGAACCGCAACAACGTGGTTCTCTCCCGCCGCGCCTGGCTGGAGCAGACCCAGAGCGAGGTCCGCCAGACCTTCCTCACCACCCTGCAGAAGGGCCAGGTGCGCTCCGGCGTCGTCTCCTCGATCGTCAACTTCGGCGCCTTCGTGGACCTCGGCGGCGTCGACGGTCTGGTCCACGTCTCCGAGCTGTCCTGGAAGCACATCGACCACCCGTCCGAGGTCGTCGAGGTCGGCCAGGAGGTCACTGTCGAGGTCCTGGACGTCGACATGGACCGCGAGCGGGTCTCCCTGTCGCTGAAGGCGACCCAGGAGGACCCGTGGCAGCAGTTCGCTCGGACCCACCAGATCGGCCAGGTCGTCCCCGGCAAGGTCACCAAGCTGGTGCCGTTCGGCGCGTTCGTCCGCGTGGACGAGGGCATCGAGGGCCTGGTCCACATCTCCGAGCTGGCCGAGCGCCACGTGGAGATCCCCGAGCAGGTCGTCCAGGTCGGCGACGAGATCTTCGTCAAGGTCATCGACATCGACCTGGAGCGCCGCCGCATCAGCCTCTCGCTGAAGCAGGCCAACGAGGCCTTCGGCCCCGACCCGCTCGCGGCGGAGTTCGACCCGACCCTGTACGGCATGGCCGCGTCCTACGACGAGCAGGGCAACTACATCTACCCCGAGGGCTTCGACCCGGAGGCCAACGACTGGCTGCCCGGCTACGAGAAGCAGCGCGAGGAGTGGGAGCGCCAGTACGCCGAGGCGCAGCAGCGCTTCGAGCAGCACCAGGCGCAGGTCCTCAAGTCCCGCGAGGCCGACGCGCAGGCGGAGGCCGAGGGCGCCGGCGGTGCCGGCGGCCAGCAGGGCGGTGCCGGCGGCGGCGGCTCGTACTCCTCGGAGTCGGGCGACACCTCCGGTGCGCTGGCCTCGGACGAGGCCCTGGCGGCCCTCCGCGAGAAGCTCGCGGGCGGCCAGAGCTGAGCTGAGCCGATGGGCCGGCCCGGTGCCGGGCCGGCCCGCGACAACGCCTGAACAGGGCCCGCTCCCGTTTCCCGGGAGCGGGCCCTGAGGCGTTCCCACCGGAACTCCGGCGGAACCCCGCCGGAGTCCTGCCGGAGCCCTGCCGCGCCCCGGGCGGACCGGGGCGCCGGACGTGGCACCATGCGTGAACGGGGCCGGTGATCATCCGGCCCGGCGCCCCGCACGAGAGGGCATCGGGCAGTCCGGCGGCGGGAATGCGCACTCGGCGGCGGATGTTGCCGACGGACAGGAGCGACACGAAGGAGCGGCAGCAGTGCTGGACCCGCAGAGTCTGTACGAGTGGGAACCGACGGGCCTGAAGGAGGCCGAGGAGGCCCTCGGCGAACCGGGCAGCGCCGGGCTCGTGATGCTCTACCACTTCGAGGGCTTCATCGACGCCGGGGAGACCGGCGGCCAGATCGTCACGCGGCTGCTGGACCACCAGCCGCACCTGACCGTCGCCCGGTTCGACACGGACCGCCTCGTCGACTACCGCGCCCGCCGCCCGCTGATGACCTTCCGGCGCGACCGGTGGGTCTCCTACGACCGGCCCCGGCTGGAACTGCGGCTGCTGAGGGACGCCACCGGCAGCCCCTTCCTGCTGCTCACCGGGCCCGAACCGGACGTGGAGTGGGAGAGGTTCACCGCCGCCGTGCTCCAGCTGGTCGAACGGCTCGGCGTGCGGCTGGCGGTCACCTTCCACGGCATCCCCATGGGCGTCCCGCACACCCGCCCCGTCGGCCTCACCCCCCACGGCAACCGCCCCGACCTCACGCCCGTGCGCCAGAGCCCCTTCGAGGAGGCCCAGGTGCCCGGCAGCGCCGCCGCGCTGCTGGAGCTGCGGCTCGCCGAGGCCGGCCACGACGTGCTGGGCTTCGCCGCGCACGTGCCGCACTACGTGGCCCGCTCCACCTACCCCGACGCGGCCCTGGTGGTCGTCGAGTCGATCACCGCGGCCACCGGCCTGGTCCTGCCCGAGGTGACCCACGCGCTGCGCTCGGACGCCCACCGCATCCAGGACGAGATCGAGCGGCAGCTCGCCGAGGGGGACGGCGAGCTGGTCGCGGTCGTCCGCGGGCTGGAGCAGCAGTACGACGCGATAGCCGGGGCCGAGACCCGCGGCAGCCTGGTCGCCGAACCCGTGGAGCTGCCGTCCGCCGACGAGCTGGGCGAGGTCTTCGAACGCTTCCTCGCCGAGCGCGAGAACGGCGACGGCGCCGGCCCGGACGGCGGGAGCGCCGCGGACGGCGCCGGAGGAGGCCCCCGCCCCTGAGGGGCCCCGGGCCGCGGCCGCTTCCCGGCCCCGGCGCCGTTCGGCGCTTGGGTAGGGTGAGGAGGCCGTGGCGGGCGGTCCGCCACGGCACGCGGCCCCGCCCACGGCGCGGGGAGCGAACGGGCACCGGACGGGTGGAGGGGCGGCCATGCTCTCCGTGGGACTGACGGGCGGAATCGGCGCGGGCAAGAGCGAGGTGTCACGCCTCCTCGACTCGTACGGGGCCGTGGTCGTGGACGCCGACAAGATCGCCCGCGAGGTCGTGGAGCCCGGCACCCCCGGGCTCGCCGCCGTGGTCGCCGAGTTCGGCGAGGAGATCCTCGCCCCGGACGGCACCCTGGACCGCCCCCGCCTCGGAGCCGTCGTCTTCGGCGACCCGGAGAGGCGCAAGGCCCTCAACGCGATCGTCCACCCGCTGGTCGGCGCCCGCTCCGCCGAACTCCAGGAGGCGGCCGGCGAGGACGCGATCGTCGTCCACGACGTGCCGCTGCTGGCCGAGAACGGCCTCGCCCCCCTCTACGACGCGGTGGTGGTCGTCGACGCCTCCACCGAGACCCGGCTCGACCGCCTGGTGCGCCTGCGGGGCATGGACGAGGCGGAGGCCCGCGCCCGGATGGCCGCCCAGGCCACCCGCGAACAGCGGCTGGCCGTCGCCGACTTCGTCATCGACAACGACGGCCCGCTGGAGGAACTGGAGCCGCAGGTCGCGGAGGTCTGGCGGCGGCTGGAGGAACGGGCCCGCCGCCCCCGCCCGGCTTGACCGCGGGGCAGGACGGGAAGACTCCCCCGCACGGGGGAATATGCCCGCACGCCGGCGCGTTCCCGTGGCGGTGCACCACGACGTCCGCGACGCCCCCGCAACGTCGCGCGGCGCCCCGGAACCACAACCTGTACCCGAGGACCGCACCCCGCGCCCCGTGCGAGCACGGCCCGGCCGGACGCGCGGGGAGGCGGACGAGGAGGCGCCGACGTGCCCGAGGCCACGCCCGAGACCCATGTCATCCAGTTCCGCGCCGCCGAGCAGCTGCTGGCGGCCCGCGACCCCAGGGGAGCGCTGAAGCTCCTGGAGTCGGTGGTGGCCGCCTTCCCGGAGAAGACCTCCGTCCGCCTGCTGAGGGCCCGCGCCTTCTTCCTCAGCGCCCAGCTCCGCGCCGCCGAGGACGAGTTCCGGATCGTGCTGGAGCGCGAACCGGACAACTCCTTCGCCCACTACGCCCTCGGCCGCACCCTGGAACGGGCGGGCCGGGACGACGAGGCGCTGCGCCACTTCCGTCTCGCCGCGGCGCTGGACCCCCGGCCGGACTTCTGGGAGGCGGCCCGCTTCGGCGACCACGCCGCCTGAGGTCCCGGCGGGCCGCCCGGGTCACTCCGGGCGGCCCGCCGGACCCGGCATGGCCAGCCCCAGCGAGCCGGTCATGAAGAAGGTCCCCTCCACCCACTGACCGGGCGCCGGATCCCGCGGCAGCCGGGCGCCGGCGGCCGCGACGTCCACCTCGATCCCGCCGGCCGTCCGCACCCGCAGCCGGTGGAAGACCCCGCCGCCGGTCTCGTTCCGGACGCGTTCGGCGGCCACCACCTCCCCCGCGAACAGCGCGTGCGCCGTCGGAGCCCAGTCCCGGCCGGCGCCTTCCGGGCGGAACAGCCCCGAGGGGATGAGGAAGTCCGGCGCGAGCCCCGGCGTCCGGCCGTCCCGGGCCGCGTCGTACGCGGCGGCGTCCGCGTGCAGCCCGATCCGCTCGGCGAGGGCGCTCAGCCGCAGGCGCCCCTCCACGGGCGCGCCGCCCGGCCCGCGGCCCAGCGCGCGCAGCTCCGCACGGTCGGTCAGCGCCACCGGCAGCGGGCACAGCGTCCTCCCGCCCTCGCCGTCCAGCAGTTCCACGTGCGCCGTCCCGTCCGGGGCCAGCGCGATCCTGCGCACCGGCACCGGGGCGCCCCGGGGCACCAGGCACGGCAGGACGTACGCCAGCGCGCCCCCGCCGTCGACCTCCAACTCGACGCGCGCGCCGCCCGCGCCCGTCCACACCACCCGCACGGCGCCCCCGCCGACGGGCTCGGCCCGGCCGAGCCCGTACAGCCGGCGCAGCAGCCCGCCGTACTCCTGCCGGTCGCGCACCTCGAACCCGATGGCGGCGAAGCGACTCGCCATGGCGGAACACCCCCGTGGAGACGATCACTGTGACGGTCGTCCACCGTTCCGTCCGGCCGGCCGGGAGGCAACGGGTTTTCCGCCGGGCGGGGGCGGCATCATGAACACGGGCAGGACAACGACGGCCTGCCCGTACCGCCGACCCCTGGACCGCATGTGACACCCGAAGCCTCCACCGCCCCGTCCCCCCGCCAGCCCCGCGGCCCACGGCGGAGGGGGTGGACGGCGGCGCCCGGAGGGCGCGCGGGCCGGGGGCGGGCCCGGCTCGCCGGCCTGGCCGGGATGTCGGCCGCCGTGCTGCTGGCCGTCCCCGGCTGCGGGGCCCTGGAGGACGGCGCCGCGCCCGGCGCCGGGGCCGCCGCGCCGGACGGGCGGTCGGTCAGCCCGCTGGAGAACCCCGACGGCACGGAACCCGGACTCGCGCCGGTGACGGACCCCGGGGAGAGGGCCGAGGCCCGGGAGCTGATCGAGGGGCTGGCCACGAAGGGACGGGGACCCGGGACGGGCTACGACCGGGACGAGTTCGGCTACGCGTGGATGGACACGGCCGACGGGGTGCCGTTCGCGAGGAACGGGTGCGACACCCGGAACGACCTCATACGCCGCGACGGCCAGAACCTCCGCTTCCGGTCCGGCTCCGACTGCGTGGTCGTCTCCATGACGCTGGCCGACCCGTACACGGGCAAGGAGATCGACTGGAGGAAGCGGGACGCCGCCGAGGTGCAGATCGACCACGTGGTGCCGCTGTCGTACGCCTGGCGGATGGGCGCGTCCCGCTGGCCGGAGGACAAGCGCGAGCGGTTCGCCAACGACCCGCTGAACCTGCTGCCGGTCGAGGGCCGCGCCAACGCGGCGAAGGGCGACTCCGGGCCGGCGTCCTGGCTGCCGCCCGACAGGCGGATCAGATGCGCCTACGCGGTGCGCTTCGCGCAGGTGGCGCTGGAGTACGAACTGCCCGTCACCGCCCCGGACAAGAGCATGATGATCCGTCAGTGCGGCGGATGACGCGCCGCCCGCGCGTTCCGTCCCGGCCCTGACGCGTCCCGTCCGGTTTCCCCGGGGCGGTCCGACGGCCCGGCGGCGGGGCGGGGGAGGGCCGCCTCCCCTCATCGCCGTAGGGGGAGTACGCCGACGGAGCACGGCGGGAGGGGCCGGCTGACGGACTTTCCCCGGCCGGACGTCCGTATTCCCCCACACCGCCTCTGCCCGGTGGGCGGCGGGGGTACTGTGCGGCGCCGGGCGACAGGACGGAGGCGGGGGGCCTGTGGACACGACACGGCGCACGGCCGCGGTGGTGGTGGCCGCCGTGCTTCTGCTGGGTGGATGCGGCCGGGAGGCCGGCGCGGAGGGGCAGGGCGGCGCTCCGGGGGAGGCCGGGGCCGGTGAGAACCGGCAGGGCGTCCCCGCCGAGCTGATCGGAAGCTGGACCACGGACCACGCGAGCGCGTTCGAGCCGACCGTCCACAGCTTCTACGAGGACGGCTTCTTCACACGGGAGGTCGGGACGATCAGGGTGACGGGCCGGTACGAGGTCAGGGGCAGCACGATCCTCACCTACCCCGACAAGGGGCAGCCGGAGATCCACGAGTGGCGCATGGGGGACGGCGGCTGCCTGTACCTCGACGGCGCGAAGCACTGCCCGTACTCCTAGCGGTGCCGGGCAGGGAGCCGTTCCCTCCGGCCCCGGCCGCGGATCGTCGCAGGCGGCCCGCGCGTCGCCGCCCCACCGGAGCCGTTGAATCCGGCGACGGCGCGGCCGACGGCCCGGCACAGGACGGTACCGGCGGCGAAGTGCGCGCCTTTGGACAGGTCACCGTCGCCGGCGACGCGGGCGGCGTCTCCTCGGGCGACGGCCCGGGACGGCTCCGGCGGCATGGGCACGGCCCGCGGGCGGGGCCGCCGCGCGGCGCCGCGGTGACGGCCACCGGCATGCCGCCGGCGTGGTCGAGCGCGCCGCACAGGGGGTCACCGGCCGCACCGGGCAGGCGGGGCCCCGCTGCCCGCCCTCCTCGCCGGGCTCCGCGCCGCGCGGCTGGCGCGCCGGGGACGCCCCCGCCGGCCCGCCGGGCCCGTGCGGCCGGGCCGGGGAAGGCCTCAGGGAGCCGTCGGGGGCAGCGGGTAGCCGCACAGCCTCCGGCAGACGGCGGCCCGGCCGGAAGCGGACCGGTGCCCGGCCCTGACCACCGGCCGTCCGGCGTGCTCCCTCCCGCCCGCCGGACGGCACCGGTCCCGGGCCGGTCGCGGGTGCGGCCATCCGTTGAGGCAGCACAGGCGGGGAGACGCTGGGGACGGGAAGCGGGGGGATGACAACACCCTCACACCGTATCGGTCCCGGCCCCGTTCGGGACACGCCGTGTGAGCACCCGCACACCGGCCTGACACCGCGACAACGCCGTTGCCCGGCCCGCTCCCTGACACCCGCGAAGGCGCGCGGACGAGTCTTCGCGCCCCCCGGCCCGCCCGGTGGCCCCGGTCAGCCCTGCGTCTGGTTCCCCGGCCGGGACTCGCTCGGGCGGACGATGACGAACCCCTCGCCGTCCAGACGGAGTTGAACCGCCTCCCCGGAACCGCCGCGGAGCATCGAGCCGAAACTCTGCGAACGGTGGAGGGACGTGGCGAGGTGGGTGCTCCAGCCGACCACCGCGTCGGTGTCGACGAAGACGGGCTGCTGCGGGGAGACGGGGATGACGACGGGAGTGCCCTCGCAGACCACGCCCAGCCTGCCCTGGCCGGTGAAGACGCTGTTGAACAGGCCGCCGCCGGCCATGCCCGCCCCCTTGACGACCCTTATCTCGTAGCCGAGGCTCGCGTCGAAGCACAGCACGTTGCGTCCGTTGAGGGTGAGGCTGTCGCCGGGGGCGAAGTCGACGAGGAAGCAGTTGGCGGCGTCGTGGGCGAACCATGCCTCGCCCCGGCCGCGGACGGCCATCAGGGGCAGCCCCTCGCCGGTGACGGCCCGCTTGAGGAAGTTCCCCACCCCCTGGCCCTTCTTCTCGAAGCTCAGATCGCCGCGGAAGGCGATCATCGCGCCCTGCCGGGCGTAGCACTCGCCGTCGACCACGTACCTGATGGTCTTGGGGTTCTGCAGGGACATGCCCGGCGCGGTGGCGGGCCGGACGGTGTTCTCGGAGGCGAAGAGGTCGCTGCGCATGGGCGTATGCTCCCCGAACCCCTCCGGTCCGCCAAGCCGTACACGGCCCCGGCCGCGCCGGGCGTGTGGGGCGCGGACGGTGCCGCTAGCGTGGGCCCATGGCGATGGACGAGGCACAGGCGGCCGGACTCCGCATCCCCGGGCCCCGGGAGAGCCCGGGCCGGTGGGGGCCGACCGCGACCGCCGAGGCGCGGGCGGACGAGGTGGGGACGGTGCGGACGGCCTACGCGCCCGCCCCGGACGGCGACCCCGACCCCGGCGAGATCGTATGGACCTGGGTGCCCTACGAGGAGGGGGACGGACGGGGCAAGGACCGGCCCGTCCTCGTCGTGGCGCGCGAGCCCGCCGGCACCCTGCTGGCCGTGCAGCTCTCCAGCAGACCCCGCGGCGGGCGCCACGACTGGATGCCGATCGGCTCCGGGCCGTGGGACCGCTCCGGACGCGACTCGTGGGTGGACCTGGACCGCGTGCTGCGGGTCCACCCGCTGGGAATGCGGCGCGAGGCGTGCGCGCTGGACCGGGCGAGGTTCAACGCCGTCGTGCACCGCCTCCGGCAGCTGTACGGCTGGCACTGACCGCCGCGCACCGGCGGACCGTCAACCCGACTCGGGAGGCCACTGTGGAGGACCGGCTCGACCCCATGCCGGAGGACTGGCGGCGCGCACTCGCGATCGTCGCCCACCCGGACGACCTGGAGTACGGCGCGGCGGCCGCCGTCGCGCACTGGACGGCGGCCGGGAAGGAGGTCGCCTACCTGCTGGTGACGCGCGGCGAGGCCGGGATCGACACCATGGAGCCGGCGGAGGCGGCGCGCGTGCGGGAGGCGGAGCAGCGGGCGAGCGCGGCCGTGGTCGGAGTGGAGAGCGTGGAGTTCCTCGACCACCGGGACGGGGTGATCGAGGAGGGCGTCCCCCTGCGCCGCGACCTGGCCGCCGCGATCCGCCGCCACCGCCCCGACCTGGTGATCACCCTCAACCCCCACGACACCTGGGGCCCGGGCTGGTGGAACACCCCCGACCACCGGGCGGTCGGACGCGCCGTGCTGGACGCCGCCGGGGACGCGGGCAACCGCTGGATCTTCACCGACCTGGCGGAGGAGGGCCTGACGCCCTGGGACGGGGTGCGGTGGGTCGCGGCCGCCGGGTCGCCGGCGCCGACGCACGCCGTGGAGGTGGGGGAGGAGGACGTCGAACGGGCCGTCGCCTCGCTCGCCGAGCACCGCGCGTACATCACGGCGCTCGACGACAGGGAACCCGCCGAGTACGCCCGCGAGATCGTCACCGGCACGGTGGAGGCGGCCGACCGCACCGGCGGGCGGCGGGCCGTGTCCTTCCAGCTGTACCCCAGGCGCTGAGCCGCCGCGCCGGGAGCGGCCCGCGGGACGGAAGCCCCCGGCCCCGGACGCGTCATCGGCCGCCCGGGGCCGGGCGCTTCCCGCCGCGGGGCCGCGCGAGCAGGGCGAGCGCGGCGACCGGCAGCAGCAGGGCGGCGCCCATCGCGTTCAGCCAGCCGTAGCCCGCCTGGGCGACGACGAGACCGGAGAGCGCGCCGCCCACGCCCGCCGAGGCGTTCATGGACAGGTCCGACAGTCCCTGCACGGCCGCCCGGGCCTCCTGCGGCACCGAGTCGGTGAGCAGGGTGGAGCCGCCGACCAGCCCCGCCGACCAGCCCAGGCCCAGGAGGAACAGGCCCGCGGCGCTTCGGACGTGGTCGCCGTCCGCCGTGCCGGCCGTCAGCGCCGCGCACGCCAGGAGGGCGATGCCGGACAGGACGACGGAGACCCGGCCGAGCCGGTCGCACAGCCAGCCCATCAGCGGGGAGAAGGCGTACATGCCGGCGATGTGGCCGCTGATCACCAGGCCGATCAGTTCGATGTCCGCGCCGTGGTGGCCCAGGTCGACCGGCGTCATCACCATGATCGAGACCATGGCGGTGTGGGAGCAGGCGATGGCGGTCAGGGCCAGCCGGGCGGGCGGCGAGGCGGAGACGGCGGCCAGCCCGGCCCGCAGCGACCGGCCCTGCGCCGGCGCGGCGGAGGCCGCCCCGGCGGCCAGCGCACGGGAGGTGAGCAGGGGGTCGGGGCGCAGCAGGACGAACACCGCGGCGGCGGCCAGCAGGAAGACGGCCCCTCCCCACAGGAAGGGGCCCGCGGCCTCGGCGATCCCCAGGCCCGCCACGCTGCGCCCGGCCGGGGCGGCGATGTTGGGGCCCAGGACGGCGCCGATGGTCGTGGCCCACACCACCAGGGAGATGGCCCGGCCGCGGCGGGCCGGCTCGGCGAGGTCGGCGGCGGCGAAGCGGGCCTGGAGGTTGGCCGAGGAGGCCGCGCCGAAGGCGGCCATGCCCAGCAGCAGCAGCGGGAAGCTGCCGACGGCGGCGGCGAGGAGCACGACGGCGCCGCCCGCCGCGCCGGTCAGGTAGCCCAGGGTCAGTCCCGCGCGGCGGCCGCGCGCGGCCGTCAGGGCGGCGAACGGCAGGGACAGCACGGCCGTGCCCAGGACCGAGGACGTCGACGCCAGACCCGCCAGCCCCTCGGAGCCGCCGATCTCCTCGGCCAGCACGGGGGCCAGCGCGATGCCCGTCGCCACGCCCAGACCGCCCAGGATCTGGCTCACGACGAGCACGGCGGTGGTGCGGCGGCGTAGCGCCGCCAGGGCCTCCCCCGAGGGGGGAGGGGCGGCGCCGCGGGGTATGCCGGGGGGAACGTCGGCGGGGTCGGCCGTTTCGGCGGGGTCGGTCACGGTGGGCAGTCTGCCAGGCGCGGGCGGCCGGGCGCGGTCCACCGGGGGAGGGCCGGAACGGGTCCGGGCCGCCGGCGCCTCAGAACAGCGGGGCGGGAAGGACCCCCTCCAGTGCGAGCAGCGCCCGCTTGGTCTCCAGCCCGCCGCCGAAACCGCCGATCCCGCCGTCGCTCTCCACCACCCGGTGGCACGGCACCACCACCGGCAGGGGGTTGGAGCCCATGGCGACGCCCACCGCGCGCGCCGCGTCCGGCGCGCCGGCGCGCTCGGCCAGGGTCCGGTAGCCGACGACGCCGCCGTAGGGCACCGTTCGGGCCAGGGTGCGCAGCACCCGTCCGTTGAACCCGGACGTCAGCGACCAGTCCAGGGGGACGGAGAACTCCCGCAGGGTGCCGCCGAAGTACGCGTCCAGCTCCCGGGCGGCCCGGGCCAGCACCGGGTCGCCGCCGTCGTCCCGCACGGGCTCGGCGCCCAGCCGCCCGGCGAGCCGGGTCAGGGACCGGCGCACCGCCGGCCCCCGGGCGTGGAAGACGACGGCGGCCAGCCCCCGCCCGGTCGCCACGAGCAGCAGCGGGCCGATCGGGGTGTCCCGCACGGTCCAGGCCGCCGGCGCCGCCGCTGCCGGGGTCCGCGGAGTCTCGGTCATGGGCCGAGACTACGGGCCGCCGCCGGCGGCGGCCGTCCACTTCCGGACAGTCAGCCGGGGAGGGCGCCCGGAGCGGCCTTTCCGGTGTCCTCCCCGGTGTCCTCCCCGTCCTCTCCGGTGCTGCGGGTGGCGTCCCGGACGACGTCCGGGTTGTTGGAGATGATCCCGTCCACGCCCATGCCGGCCACCCGGCGTGCCGTGGCCGCGTCGTTCACCGTCCAGGTGAAGACCTCCAGCGGCTTGCCGTGCGGCCCCTTCAGCGCGTGGACCTCCCGCACGTACTCCGCGGACAGGCCGGTGTGCGGCGGGTTGATCTGGTCGGCGAACTCCGCGTAGTCCGGCAGGTCGCCGACGGCCGGGGCGCCCAGGAAACCGGTCTTGACGGCCGGCGCCAGCCGGTGCAGCGTGCGCACCGAGTCGGCGCCGAAGCTCTGGACGATCAGCTTGTCGCGCACGTGCCGCCGGTCCAGCCAGCCCTCGTCCCGCAGCTCCTGCAGGATGTCCGCCTCGATGCCCGGGTACAGCTCGGGCTTCTTGATCTCCAGCAGCAGGTTCTGGCCGGTGCGGTCGAGGTGCCGCAGGTACTGCTCCAGGGTGGGCACCCGCTCGCCCGCGAACCGCGGGGCGAACCAGCTCCCCGCGTCCAGCAGGGCGATCTCGTCGGCGGTGAAGTCCGCGACCTTCCACGGGGAGCGGCCGGGGAAGAGCTGCTCCACGTTGGTGGTGCGGGCCAGGTTGTCGTCGTGCAGGACGACCAGCTCGCCGTCCTTGGTGCGCTGCACGTCGTTCTCCACCCACGCGATGCCCCGCTCGTGGGCGGCGTCCACGGCGGCCAGGGTGTTCTCGGGGGCGTAGGCGGAGGCACCGCGGTGCGCCACCGGCACGGGGGCCTGCGCGGCGGCCCCGCGCGGGGCGTCCGCGCGGGGCGCGGCCTGGACCGGGACGGCGGCGGCGAGGGCGAGCGCGCAGAGGCCGGCGAGTGAACCGGCGACGGCGGCAGAGGGGCGTAGGGACACGGAGGACTCCTCACGTCTTCGGTGCACTGGCTCCAGCTGACACCGGAAGCATTCCGGCATCCGGGGACGGATACGTGGGCGAAAAGTGGACAGAACCTGAACGCCCCAAGGAAGACCCCCGCCCGTCGGCCGTCCGGCACCGGCCCCGGATGTCGGTGGGGGGCCGTACGGTGGTGGCATGCGGCCCGTGACTCAGATCGAACGCAAGGTGGCGCCCTTCGAGGTCGTCAGCCCCTACCGGCCCAGCGGCGACCAGCCGGCTGCCATCGACGAGCTGGAGAAGCGCATCAGGGCGGGCGAGAAGGACGTCGTCCTGCTCGGCGCGACCGGCACCGGCAAGTCGGCGACCACGGCCTGGATGATCGAGAGGCTCCAGCGGCCGACCCTGGTGATGGCGCCGAACAAGACGCTCGCCGCCCAGCTCGCCAACGAGTTCCGGGAACTGCTGCCGAACAACGCCGTCGAGTACTTCGTCTCGTACTACGACTACTACCAGCCCGAGGCGTACGTCCCGCAGACGGACACCTACATCGAGAAGGACTCCTCCATCAACGAGGAGGTCGAACGGCTGCGGCACAGCGCGACGAACTCGCTGCTCACCCGGCGCGACGTCGTGGTGGTGGCCTCCGTCTCGTGCATCTACGGCCTGGGCACCCCGCAGGAGTACGTCGACCGGATGGTGCCGCTGAAGGTCGGCCAGGAGATCGACCGGGACGAGCTGCTGCGCCGCTTCGTCGACATCCAGTACACCCGCAACGACATGGCGTTCACCCGGGGCACCTTCCGGGTGCGCGGCGACACCGTCGAGATCTTCCCGGTGTACGAGGAGCTGGCCGTCCGGATCGAGATGTTCGGCGACGAGATCGAGGCCCTCTCCACCCTCCACCCGATCACCGGCGAGGTGGTCTCCGAGGACGAGGAGCTGTACGTCTTCCCCGCCTCCCACTACGTGGCGGGCCCCGAGCGGATGGAGCGGGCGATCGCCGGGATCGAGGCGGAGCTGGAGGAGACCCTCGCCCGGATGGAGAAGCAGGGCAAGCTGCTGGAGGCCCAGCGGCTGCGCATGCGGACCACGTACGACATCGAGATGATGCGGCAGATCGGCACCTGCTCCGGGATCGAGAACTACTCGCTGCACATCGACGGCCGCGAGAAGGGCTCCCCGCCGCACACCCTGCTCGACTACTTCCCCGAGGACTTCCTGCTGGTCATCGACGAGTCCCACGTCACCGTCCCGCAGATCGGCGCCATGTACGAGGGCGACGCCTCGCGGAAGCGGACGCTGGTCGACCACGGCTTCCGGCTCCCGTCCGCGATGGACAACCGGCCGCTGAAGTGGGAGGAGTTCCTGGAGCGCATCGGGCAGACGGTCTACCTGTCCGCCACCCCGGGGCAGTACGAGCTGTCCCGCTCCGACGGCGTGGTGGAGCAGATCATCCGGCCCACCGGCCTCGTCGACCCCGAGGTCGTGGTCAAGCCCACCGAGGGGCAGATCGACGACCTGGTGCACGAGATCCGCACCCGCGTCGAGAAGGACGAGCGGGTCCTGGTCACCACGCTGACCAAGAAGATGGCCGAGGACCTCACCGACTACTTCACGGAGCTGGGCATCCGGGTCCGCTACCTCCACAGCGACGTGGACACCCTGCGCCGCGTCGAGCTGCTGCGCGAGCTGCGCGCCGGCGAGTACGACGTGCTGGTCGGCATCAACCTGCTGCGCGAGGGCCTGGACCTGCCGGAGGTCTCGCTGGTGGCCATCCTCGACGCGGACAAGGAGGGGTTCCTGCGCTCGGGCACCTCCCTGATCCAGACCATCGGCCGCGCGGCGCGCAACGTCTCCGGCCAGGTGCACATGTACGCCGACAGGATCACCCCCTCGATGGAGCGGGCCATCGAGGAGACCAACCGGCGCCGGGCCAAGCAGATCGCCTACAACGAGGCGCACGGCATCGACCCCCAGCCCCTGCGCAAGAAGATCAACGACATCGTGGCGACGATCGCGCGCGAGGAGGTCGACACCCGGGAGCTGCTGGACACCGGCTACCGGGGCGCGGGCGCGGACGGGGAGCGCAAGGGCCGGGCCCCGGTCCCGGCGCTCGGCCGCGACGCGCGCGGCGACGGCGGCCCGGGAGGCAGGAGCGCCGGGCGGCCCACCGACCGGCCCGCGGCCGAACTCGCCGAACTCATCGAGGAGATGACCGAACGCATGCGGGCCGCGGCGGCCGAGCTGCAGTTCGAGGTGGCCGCCCGGCTCCGCGACGAGGTGAGCGAAATGAAGAAGGAACTGCGGCAGATGAAGGAGGCGGGGCTGCGGTAGCGGGAAGTGTTGCAACAACGACACAAAGCCGTCCGACGCCGCCCGGCCCCGCGGCCGCGGTGCGTAGGGTTCGGGGCAGCCGTCGGCGATGACGGCCGATCGCAGTGATGGAAAGAGGGGAACGCACGTGACGGTCAACTTGTCCAAGGGGCAGGCGGTCAGTCTGCAGAAGGCCGACGGGGGCACCCTGACCGCGGTGCGGATGGGACTCGGCTGGCAGGCGGCCCCCCGCCGGGGCCTCTTCGGGCGGCGCACCCAGGAGATCGACCTCGACGCATCGGCCGTGCTCTTCGCCGACCAGCAGCCCGTGGACGTCGTCTTCTTCCGCCACCTGGTGAGCGACGACGGCTCCGTGCGGCACACCGGCGACAACCTCGTCGGCGGCGCCGGGCAGGGCGGTGACGACGAGTCGATCCTGGTGGACCTCCAGCGGGTCCCGGTCCACATCGACCAGATCGTCTTCACCGTGAACTCCTTCACCGGCCAGACCTTCGCCGAGGTGGAGAACGCCTTCTGCCGGCTGGTGGACGAGACGAACGGCCAGGAACTGGCGCGCTACACCCTCACCGGCGGCGGCCAGTACACCGCGCAGATCATGGCCAAGGTGCACCGCCAGGGCAGCGGCTGGCAGATGACGGCCCTGGGCGCCTCTGCCAACGGCCGCACCTTCCAGGACCTGCTGCCGGCGATGCTGCCGCTGCTGTAGGCGCGGCGGCACGGCGGCTTCCGGGCCCGGCGGAGGCACTGCCCTCCGCCGGGCCCGCCGCCGCGGCAGGACGCCGGAGCACCGCGGAGCGCCGCGGAGCACGCACGGGAGACCACACACCAGGAGGGGCGCGGAGATGACGGCCGAGCTGGTCCGCGGACAGAACCACCCGCTGCCCGGGACCCGTCTGGAGATCCGGGTGTCCGCCGCGGGGCCGGTCGTGGCCGGGGCGACACTGGGCGACGAGGAGGGACGGCTGCGCGACCCGGGCTGGATCGCGCACCCCGGCTCCCCCCGCCTGCCCGGGCTGGAGGTCTCCGGGCAGGCCGCCGCCGACCACCGGCTCGCGGTGGACCTGGACGCGCTCCCGGACGGCGCGCGCCGCGTCAGCGTGCTGCTCGCCCTGCCCCCCGGAGCCGGCGGACCGCGGTCCTTCGGCGCGCTGGCCGCCCCCCTCGTCGCCGTCACCGGCCCGGACGGCGCCGAGGCCGTCCGGTACACCGTCACCGGCCTCGGTACCGAGTCCGCCGTCGTCGCGGTGGAGCTCTACCTCAGACAGGGCGTCTGGAAGGTCCGCGCGGTCGGCCAGGGGTACGCGGGCGGCCTCGCCGCCCTGCTGGAGGACCAGGGCCTGCCCCGGGAGCCGGCCGCCGCGGTGGAGGAGTCCGCCGCCCGCATGACGGCCCGCCCCGCGGCGGTCCCGCCGCCCCGCACCGGCGGCACGGACCCGGCCCGGCACACGGCGCCGGCCGGCTCCGGAGCGGCCCCGGCGTCCCCGCCGCCCGCCCCGGCGGCGCGCGGTACGGGCGCGGTCGACTACCGCCACCCCCGCCGCCGGACGACCGCGCCCCCGCCGCCGTCCGCCCCGCCGCCCGCCGGACCGGCTGCCCCGTCGTCCGCGCCCGGCGGCGTCGCCCGGCCCGTCGCGGGCGACGCCGCCGGCTGGAGCATGGAGGAGCGGCTCTACAACCAGGTCTGGGGCATGTTCGAGGACCTGGCCCGCACCACCGCCGCCTACCGCGGCGCCGTCGACTTCGCCGACTCCCGCATGGAGCAGGAGCTCGACAGGATGCTCTCCGACCCGCGCACCCGGATGAGCGCCGCCGCCGACACCGCCCGCGAGGAGGCCCGGGCCCGGCACGCCCGGCTCGTCGACCAGGCGCGCGCCGCCCTGGACCGCGACCTCGCCCAGCTCACCGCCGAGTCCGAGGTCGTCGAACCGGCGCTGCCGCCCGCCTTCGCCCGCTGGGACAGCCCCGTCTGGCACGCCTACGAGGTGCCGGCGGAGACCCCGATGGCGCTGCGCCTGGGCGATCTGGGCCTCCCCGAGCACGGCGGCCTGCGCATCCCCATGCTGATACGGCTCCCCCTGGAACGCGGCCTGTGGATCGACGCCGGGCGCGGCCGCTCGGCGGCCTCCCGGATGGCCGACGCCCGTGAACTCCGCCGCCTGGCGGGCGAACTGGCCGCCGCCGTCGCCGGCCGGCTGCTGGCGGTGCACCCGGCCGGCGGCCTCTCCGTCCACGTGCTCGACCCGGCGGGCGCCGCCGCCCCCGCCCTGGCCCCGCTGGTGGACTCCGGGGCGCTGCGGGAACCGCCCGCCACGGGCCCCGGGGGAGTCGTCCCGGTGCTCGAAGACCTGGCCCGGCACGTCGACATGGTGCAGATGGCGGTACGCGGCGGAGCCGTCGGCTCCCTCCCCCCGGGCGCGGACACCGCCGAGCGGCTGCTGATCGTCCACGACTTCCCGTACGGCTTCGACGACCGCGCCGTCACCCTGCTGCGCTACCTCACGGACGAGGGGCCGTCCGCCGGCGTGCACCTGATGATGGTCGCCGACCGCGAGGACGCGCGGGGCCACGGCCCCGTGCTCGACCCGCTGTGGCGCTCGCTGCTGCGGATCACCCCGGTGCCCGACGACCACCTCGCCGACCCCTGGGTCGGCCACGCGTGGACGTACGAGCCGTCCCTGGTGCCGCACGGCAGCCGGATCCTGTCGCAGGTGCTGGAGAAGGCCGCCCGGGCCCGCGGGAGGCACGGCCGCTGACCCCACCCCCCCGCCGACCTGCGGGGCTTTACCATTCCTTGGGTCTGCTTTACTCTCTCTTGGGCGGAGGGGAGTATTCCCGCACTGCGGCGTTCCCGTCAGTACGGACCGGGCGTGACCGGTCCCGGGGCGTCGGCCCGCAGGCCGGTCAGGCCCGGGCGGAAGAGACCTCCGGCAACCTGAGCCGGAGGATTGTCTGCATGGACGTTTCCACGACCACCTGGGTGCTGACCGTCGTCGGTCTGAGCGCCCTCATCGCCGTCGACTTCTTCATCGGGCGCAAGCCGCACGAGGTCTCCGTCAAGGAGGCCGGAATCTGGACGGTCGTCTGGATCGCTCTCGCGATCCTCTTCTGCGGCGGCCTCTACGCCGCCGCGGGCGGCGGCCCGGCCGGCGAGTTCGCCGCCGGATACATCACCGAGAAGTCCCTCAGCGTCGACAACCTCTTCGTCTTCGTCCTGATCATGGCGAAGTTCGCGGTGCCCACGATCTACCAGCAGCGCGTGCTGATGGTCGGCGTGCTCATCGCGCTCGTCATGCGCGCCGTCTTCATCGCGGCCGGCGCCGCGCTGATCTCCACCTTCTCCTGGGTGTTCTTCATCTTCGGCGGCTTCCTGATCTGGACGGCCTGGAAGCTGGTCCGCGAGGCCCGCGCCGAGGACCAGGGCCACGAGGAGGAGGCGTACGAGGAGAACCGCCTGCTGAAGCTGGTCGAGCGGCGCTTCCCCTCCACCTCGGAGTACCACGGCACCAAGCTGTTCGTCGTCGAGAACGGCAGGCGGCTGATCACCCCGATGCTGATCGTGATGCTGGCGATCGGCAGCACCGACCTCCTGTTCGCCCTGGACTCCATCCCGGCGATCTTCGGCCTCACCGAGGACCCGTACATCGTCTTCACCGCCAACGCCTTCGCCCTGATGGGCCTGCGCCAGCTGTACTTCCTCATCGGCGGGCTGCTCAAGAGGCTGGTGCACCTGTCCTACGGGCTGTCGATCATCCTCGGCTTCATCGGCGTCAAGCTCGTCCTGCACGCCTTCCACGAGGCCGGCGTCCACGTGCCGGAGATCTCCACTCCCGTGTCGCTCGGGGTGATCTGCGCGGTGCTGGTCATCACCACGATCACCAGCCTGCGCGCCTCCCGCCGCCAGCAGGAGCGGGAGGCCGAGACCTCCCGGGACTGACACCGCGACCGGGCGGTACGGCGGTACGGCGGGACCGCCCCGCCGTACCGCCGCCGTGTCACCGCCCGCCGCGCACCACCGTGACGGCGGTCTCCCGCCGCTCGCCGCCCACGGTCACCGCCAGGGTGACGGTGCCCGGCCGCAGCCCCGTCAGGGTCCCCGCCGCGGGATCGAGGACGGCCAGGCAGCGGGCGCGGGCCCGGGCCCGCCGCACGTCGCCGGTGCACAGCCCCGGCGAGCCGGACCAGTCCGCGCTCAGCGGCCACCCCACCGGCACCGTCCGCGCCGTGCTCCCGGCGCCCTGGACGACCTCCGCGGAGACCTTCCCCGGCGCGCCGCCGGCCGTCACCGTCCCCGGCGCGTCCAGGGCGAGCCCGTCCACATGGGCGCGGGTCTGGACGGAGATCCAGTCCCGTCCCGCGCCCCGGTCCACGCCGACCAGGGACCATCCGCTGAAACCGCCCTCCGCCGCGGGCGCGGCCGGCGCCTTGCCCGCGTTGCCGTTGACCAGGTAGGGCACGCCGTCCACCCGGGAGGCGTGGAAGACCCCCACGTGCGCCCCGACGAACGCCGCGCCCTTGCCGGTGCGGCGGCGGAAGTCGCCGAGCCAGTCCTCCAGCAGGTCGGCCTCCAGCCGGTCGGTGAGGCGGCTGGCCCGCTGGGCGGTCGGGTCGCGCGGCGGCACGTGCGCCAGGACGACGACCGAACCGATCCCGTCGTCCTCCGCCGCGGCGTCGAGCCCCTCCCGCAGCCGCCGGATCTGGGCCCAGCCGCCGCCGCGCAGGGTCAGCGAGGAGGTGTCCAGGGTGATGAAGCGCGTGCCCCTGTGGTCGAAGACGCGGTGGGCCTCGCCGAACTCGGCCCGGAAGTTCTCGACGGAGCCGCCCATCACCTCGTGGTTGCCCGGCACGTAGTACCAGGGCACCTCGCCGCCCAGCTCCTCCTCCAGCATCCGGCGGGCGAAGGCGAGGTCTTCGGGGGAGCCCTCGTCCACCCAGTCGCCGTTGACGACGACGAAGTCGGGCCGGGCCGCCCTCACCTCCCGCAGGGTGCGCCGCGCCTGGCGCACCAGTGCGCTGTCCGGGGCGCGGGCGACGAACTGGGCGTCGGAGACCACGGCGAACCGCCAGTCGCGGTCCGCGGTGGCGGCGGCCGTCGAGATCAGCGGATCCGGGTGCGCCCCGGTGGCGGGCAGGTGGGCGTCCGGCGGGATCCGGGCGGTCAGCCCGTCGACGACGACCTCGCCGCGGTACTGCTCGGCGGGCCGGGTCTCGGTCAGGTAGAAGCGCCTGACCCGGAGCGGGTAGGCGGTCCCCTCCGGGACCTCGAAGACGACCTGCCGCCAGCCGGTCCAGGTGACGTACGGGCCGCGCAGCACCTGGGAGGCGCCCTCCCCGTCGGTCAGGTGGAGCGAGGGCCAGGCGCCGCGGCCGTCGCCCCGGAGCCACAGGGTGAAGCCCTGCGGCTGGCCCGGCACGTCGAGGTCGCCGCCGGGCGGGTTGGCGTAGACCGCGCGGGTCGCGGTGGACTGCGTGAAGTCGTAGGTCATCCGCAGCCCGGCCCCCTCCCGGCCCTCCGGTTCGGCGGCCAGGGAACCGGAGGCGCGGGCGGTGGCGAGGGTCCACTCGGCGGCGTCCTCGAACCGCGCGACCGGCCGGTCCTCCAGGCCGACGGTGACGGCCAGGACCGCCGTCCGCCCCGCCGCGGTCGCCCTGACCGTCCCGGAGACGGAGCCGGCGCCGCCGTGCGCGGTCACGGTGAACCCGCCGCGCACCGGGTCGGCCTCGACGCGGAAGAGCGAGCGGTCGTAGTCGAGCGTCACGTCCGCCGGTTCGACGGGGGCGCTGCGGCCCTCGGCGTCGAAGCCGACGAACCCGAAGGCGGCCTCCGCTCCGGACCCGGCGAGCCCGACCCGTTCCCGGGTCGGGGCGATCCGCTCCAGCGGGCCCAGCACGGTCAGCGTGGTGGACCCGCGGGCCCGGCCGCGGTGCGCGACGGCCTCGGCGCGGCCCGTCCCGCGGGCGTGGAAGACGCCGTCGCGGTCCACTTGGCCGATGCGGGGGCGGGTGCTGTACCAGCGGGGTTCGCCGGCGGCCGGGCCGTACGTCTCGTCGTACCCGGCGGCGGTGAGCCTGCGGGTCAGCCCGGGGAAGACCCGTTCCGGATGCCCGCCGGGCACGTTGTCCGCCGTCGGCGCCGGGCCGGGGTCCGCGACCGTCTCCACCCGGAAGCCCGCGAGCTTTCCGCTGCCGTCGGGGGCGGTGACGGCCAGCCCGTTGGGCACCTCGCGCTCGGCGCCGTCGGAGGGGCTGTTCTCCACCCGGAGGGCGTTTGAGCCGGGCTCCCGGACGACCAGGGTCGTCGAGCCTCCGCCGTCGAGGTTGAGGGCGTTGTGGGCGCCCAGTTCGTCCATCATCACGGCCAGCTCGGTGAGGGTGACACCGCCGGACGCGGCCTGGCGCCCGTCCACGGTCAGCACGTGCATGGTGGTGCCGTCCCGGGAGAAGCCGACGGCCGTGCGGGGCGCGGCGGCGTTGTTGGGCCGCCCCTCCCAGTTCTGCGGTTCGCCGTCCGCGACCAGCACGCCCCGGCCGCCGACCGCCGTGTGCGGCGCCCTGCCGCCGTCCTCCGTGCGCAGGGCGTACTCCCAGCTCACCGGGTCCCCCGGGGACAGCCCGGCCAGGGCCTTCGCCCCCGCGTCGCGGCCGAGCAGGACGGTGGCGCCCCCGGGGATCGCGCCGCTGCCGGGTCCGTCGGCGACGGCGGTGACCCGGCCGCCGACGACGGTGACCTCGGTGACCTCCGCCGAGCCGTCCACGGTCAGGGCCCGGTCGGCCGTGCCCCACCGGGCGTTGTAGGCGCCGATGCCCCCGGCGGGGACGTTCGCGGCGTTGTACGCGGCCAGCGGCCGGGGGCCGCCGGGCAGGGTGAGGGTGCCCTCGAAGTACAGGTCGAGGACGCGGCCCGCGCCGTCGGGACCGAAACCCACCGCCTCGGTGACGCCCGGAGCCGGGGAGTGGGTCGTCTCGCCGTCGTCGAGCCCGGGGCCGAGCGGGGCCCCGGTCCCGTTGATGTCGAAGAAGTCGGCGTTGAAGGCGGCGACGGTGCGCCGGCCCTCGCCGGGGTCGTGCTCCGCGGCCAGCTCCGAGACGGTCGCGCGGCCGGAGACCGTGCCGGGGGACAGGTAGTCGACCTCGGCGCCCCCGTCGAGGTCGACGCTGAGGGCGTCGGCGCGCAGCCACTTGTCCGGTTCCAGCCGGTCGAACGAGGTCAGCGTGGTACCGGGCGCCACGGGACGCGTGGTGCGCGAGAGCTCGATGCCGTCGCCGTCGGAGGCTCCGGGAAGGAGGGGGGAGGGAGGAGCGGCGGAAGCGGGGACCGCCGGTCTGCCGTCCGGCTCCGCCAGGGCCGGCGGCGCCGGCGCCAGTGAGAGTACGGCGACGGCCGCGAGGGACACCGCGGCGCGTCCGGAACGTCTTCTGCCTTGCGACCTCAGTGACACGACACCACCCACAGACGCAGGGGAAGGACGCGCTTCCTGCGCGTCCGGCGCCAGGGTTCCAAGGCCGGCCGGGCCGCACCAGAGGGCGTGCGCGAACCCAGGAAGAACAACTCGGAGGGCACAACGCACGGCGCCCGTCCGGCCGTTGGGCCGAACGGGCGTGCGGGACGGGGCGGCCGCCGTCCGGGTGGACGGCGCCCGGCGGTCAGTTCCCGGGGCCGGCGACGAGCCTGCCGCCGTCCACCCGGACGGGGACCTCGGGCAGCGGTGAGCCCGCCGGGCCCGCCAGGACCCGGCCGTCGGTGGTGTCGAAGCGGCTGCCGTGGCAGGCGCAGTCGCCCCGCAGCTCCTCCACCGAGGTCAGCACGCAGCCCGCGTGGGTGCACACCGCGCCGAACGCCTTGAACTCCCCCTCGGAGGGCTGGGAGACGACCAGCTTCCGGTCCCGGTAGAGCCGGGATCCGCCGACCGGCACGGCGTCGGCCGGGCCGAGGTCCACCGGCTCCGTCGGAACCGCCTGGGCCCGCATGCCCTCCCGGCCCGAGCAGGCGGTCAGGCCGGCCAGACCGAGTCCGGCGGCCCCGGTGAGCGCCGCGCCGCGCAGCACCGTGCGGCGGCCGGGGGACTGGGTGCTCATGGTCGTTCTCTCCTCGCGTCTTCCCCGGCCCCCTCGTTCCCGGGGCGCAGGGGGCGGTCGCCCGTCATCATCTCAGGCGTCCTCCGCCCGCCGGCGCGGGGGCGGAGGACGCCCGTGCCCGGTGTGTCAGGGCCGCGACGGCAGGATGTCCCGCAGGAACTTGCCCGTGTGGCTCTCCGGAACGGCCGCGACCTGCTCCGGAGTGCCCTGGGCGACGACCGTGCCGCCGCCGCTGCCGCCCTCCGGACCCATGTCCACGACCCAGTCCGCCGTCTTGATCACATCGAGGTTGTGCTCGATGACGATCACCGTGTTGCCCTTGTCGACCAGCCCGGACAGCACCTCGATCAGCCGGCGGATGTCCTCGAAGTGCAGGCCGGTGGTGGGCTCGTCCAGGACGTAGACGGTCCGCCCGGTGGAGCGCCGCTGCAGCTCGGCGGCGAGCTTCACCCGCTGCGCCTCGCCGCCGGAGAGCGTCGTGGCGGGCTGGCCGAGCCGGACGTAGCCGAGCCCGACGTCGTTGAGGGTGCGCAGGTGGCGGGCGATGGCGGGGACGGCCTCGAAGAAGTCCAGCGCCTGCTCGATGGGCATGTCCAGCACCTCGGCGATGGACTTGCCCTTGTAGTGGACCTCCAGCGTCTCCCGGTTGTAGCGCGCGCCGTGGCAGACCTCGCACGGCACGTACACGTCCGGCAGGAAGTTCATCTCGATCTTGATCGTGCCGTCGCCGGAGCAGTTCTCGCAGCGGCCGCCCTTGACGTTGAAGGAGAAGCGACCCGGCTGGTAGCCGCGCACCTTCGCCTCCGTCGTCTCCGCGAACAGCTTGCGCACGTGGTCGAAGACGCCCGTGTAGGTGGCCGGGTTGGAGCGGGGGGTGCGGCCGATGGGGGACTGGTCGACGTGGACGACCTTGTCGACCAGGTCGTCGCCCTCGACCCGCACGTGCCGCCCCGGCACCGCCTTGGCGCCGTTCAGCTCGCGCGCCAGGTGGGTGTAGAGGATGTCGTTGACCAGGGTGGACTTGCCCGACCCGGAGACGCCCGTGACGGCGGTGAGCACCCCGAGCGGGAAGGACACGTCGATGTTGCGGAGGTTGTTCTCCTTCGCCCCGCGCACGGTCAGCATCCGCTTGCGGTCCACCGGGCGCCGCTCGGCGGGGGTCGGGATCGCCCTCTTTCCCGACAGGTACTGCCCGGTCAGCGACTCGTCGTTGGCCAGCAGCTCCTTCAGCGTGCCGCTGTGCACCACCTTGCCGCCGTGTTCGCCCGCGCCGGGGCCGATGTCCACCACCCAGTCGGAGGTCTTGATGGTGTCCTCGTCGTGCTCGACGACGATCAGGGTGTTGCCCAGGTCGCGCAGGCGCACCAGGGTCTCGATCAGCCGGTGGTTGTCGCGCTGGTGGAGGCCGATGGACGGCTCGTCCAGCACGTAGAGCACGCCCACCAGGCCGGAGCCGATCTGGGTCGCCAGCCGGATGCGCTGCGCCTCGCCGCCCGAGAGCGTCCCGGCCGCGCGGTTGAGGGAGAGGTAGTCCAGGCCGACGTCGACCAGGAACCGCAGCCGCTCGTGGACCTCCTTGAGGACCCGCTCGGCGATGGTCTTCTCCCGGTCGCTCAGCTTCAGGGAGCCGAGGAAGTCGGCGCACTCGCTGATCGACATCGCGGAGATCTCCGCGATCGACTTCCCCTGCACCGTCACGGCCAGGACGATCGGCTTCAGCCGCGTCCCCTCGCAGGCCGGGCAGGGCACCTCGCGCATGTAGCCCTCGAAGCGCTCCCGGCTGGAGTCCGACTCGGCCTCCGAGTGCCGCCGCCTGACGTAGGGCACCGCGCCCTCGAAGGCCGTGGTGTAGGACCGCTCCCGCCCGTAGCGGTTGCGGTAGCGGACCGCGATCTGGGTCTTGTGGCCGTACAGCAGGGCCTTCTTCGCCCGCTGCGGCAGCCCGGCCCAGGGGATGTCGGTGCGGAAGCCCAGCGCGTCGGCCAGGGAGCCGACCAGCCGCCCGAAGTACTCCTTGGTGTGCCCGTGGGACCAGGGGTGGATGGCGCCCTCGTCCAGGGACTTCTCCTCGTCCGGGACGATCAGCTCCGGGTCGACCTCCATCCGGGTGCCGATGCCGGTGCACTCCGGGCAGGCCCCGAAGGGGGAGTTGAAGGAGAAGGAGCGCGGCTCCAGCTCCTCGAAGGACAGGTCGTCGTACGGGCAGTACAGGTGCTCGGAGAACATCCGCTCGCGCTGCGGATCGTCCTCGTCCAGGTCGACGAAGTCCAGGACGACCATGCCGCCCGAGAGCCCGAGCGCGGTCTCGACGGAGTCGGTCAGGCGGCGCTTGGCGCTCTCCTTCACGGTCAGGCGGTCCACGACCACCTCGATCGTGTGCTTCTCCTGCTTCTTCAGCTTCGGCGGGTCGGTGAGGTGGACCGTCGCCCCGTCCACCCGGGCGCGGCTGTACCCCTTGGTCTGCAGCTCGGCGAAGAGGTCGGCGAACTCGCCCTTGCGCTGGCGCACCAGCGGGGAAAGCACCTGGAAGCGGCTCCCCTCCTCCAGGGAGAGCACCTTGTCCACGATGGCCTGCGGGGACTGCCGGGAGATCGGGCGCCCGCACTCGGGGCAGTGCGGCCTGCCGATCCGCGCGAACAGCAGGCGGAGGTAGTCGTAGACCTCCGTGATGGTGCCGACCGTCGAGCGCGGGTTGCGCGAGGTGGACTTCTGGTCGATGGAGACGGCCGGGGACAGACCCTCGATGAAGTCCACGTCCGGCTTGTCCATCTGGCCCAGGAACTGCCGGGCGTAGGAGGACAGCGACTCCACGTAGCGACGCTGTCCCTCGGCGAAGATCGTGTCGAAGGCGAGCGACGACTTGCCCGACCCCGACAGCCCGGTGAAGACGATCAGGGAGTCGCGGGGGAGGTCGAGCGAGACGTTCTTGAGATTGTGCTCGCGAGCGCCACGGACGATGAGACGGTCGGCCACGCCGGTTGGCACCTTTCGTGTGGGATGAAGGGGACGGAACCCCCGCCCCAGGGTAGGGGGAGCGCCGCCGGGATGGGGAAAATCGGTGCGCATCGCGAGCTTATAGCACGCGCATTCGATTTACGGGCATCCCTCTTCCGCTTCACCCGAAGGAGTGGCGGCGCTAGCTTTGGATCATGACTGTGCCTGCCGCCGACATCACCGCCCTGCGGGAGTCCACCGACCGCCTGCTGGCCGCCGTGGAGAAGCTGGACGACTCCGCCTGCGCCGCCCCCTCGCTGCTGCCCGGCTGGACCCGCGGCCACGTCCTGGCCCATCTCGCCCGCAACGCCGACGCCCTGGTCAACGTGCTCGCCGGCCGCCCGATGTACGCCGACGCCGAGGCGCGCGAGGCCGACATCGAGCGCGACGCGCCCCGCCCCCTGGCGGACCACCTGGAGGACCTGCGCACCAGCACCGCCGGCCTGGAGCGGGCGATGGCCGACCGCGCCGGCGACCAGTGGGAGGCCACCGTCGCCCTGCGCAACGGCGTCACCGACCGCGCCTCCTCCGTCCCCTTCCGCCGCCGGGTGGAGGTCGAGCTCCACCACGTCGACCTCGGCATCGGCTACACCCTCGACGACCTGCCCGGCGACTTCGTCGGACGCCAGCTGGAGAACATGGCCCGGCGCTTCTCGGACCGCCCCGACGTGCACCCCCTGGAGCTGCGCGCCGGGGAGGACCGCGTCCTGCGCACCGGCCGCGCGGCGGACGGGGAGGAGCAGCCCGTGGTCGTCACGGGAACGCCCACCGCCCTCGTCGGCTGGCTCACCGGCCGCACGGCGGGTACCGGACTCACCGCGTCCGGCGGCGTCCTGCCCCCTCTGCCGCCCCTCTGAGACACTGACCGCCGGCCGCGCCCCCAGCCACCCCCCCACGGAAGGAGCCCCAGTCCCATGCCGTACACAGGAAAGGTCGCGGTCGGCGGCCCGGCGGACGTCCACGAACTGACCGATCTGGTGATCTCCAAGGTCGCGGTCGGCCCCATGGAGAACAACGCCTACCTGCTGCGCTGCCGCTCCACCGGCGAGCAGTTCCTGATCGACGCCGCCAGCGAGCCCGACACCCTGCTGAAGCTCATCGGCGAGGACGGCATCGGCGGGGTCGTCACCACCCACCGGCACCCCGACCACTGGCAGGCGCTGGACACCGTCGTCCAGGCCACCGACGCCCGCACCTACGCCGGACGCTACGACGCCGAGGGCATCCCCGTGCCCACCGACGTGCCGCTGGAGGACGGCGACGCCGTCACCTTCGGGGAGATCACCCTCACCGCCCGCCACCTGCGGGGCCACACCCCCGGCTCCATCGCCCTGGTCTACGACGACCCCCACGGCCACCCGCACCTGTTCACCGGCGACTGCCTCTTCCCCGGCGGCGTGGGGAACACCCGCGGCGACGCCGAGGCGTTCGCCGCCCTGCTCCACGACGTGGAGACCAAGCTCTTCGGCGAACTCCCCGACGAGACCTGGGTCTACCCCGGCCACGGCCCCGACACCACCCTGGGCGCCGAGCGCCCGCACCTGGCGGAGTGGCGCGAACGCGGCTGGTGACGGCGGGCGGACGGCGGCGGGGACCGCGGGGAGCGCGGCGGCGGCACGCCTCCCGGCGCGTCCCCTCCGCCGCACGCCGACAGTAGGGTGGACCACATGGCCGACCCCTCCAGCTACCGCCCCAGGCCGGGAGAGATCCCCGAGTCGCCGGGGGTCTACAGGTTCCGCGACGAACACGGCCGGGTGATCTACGTCGGGAAGGCGAAGAGCCTGCGCCAGCGGCTCTCCTCGTACTTCCAGGACCTGGCGAACCTCCACCCGCGCACGCGCACGATGGTCACCACGGCGGCCTCCGTGGAGTGGACGGTGGTCTCCACCGAGGTCGAGGCGCTCCAGCTGGAGTACTCCTGGATCAAGGAGTTCGACCCCCGGTTCAACGTCAAGTACCGCGACGACAAGAGCTACCCGTCCCTGGCGGTGACGCTGAACGAGGAGTACCCGCGCGTCCAGGTGATGCGCGGCCCCAAGAAGAAGGGCGTGCGGTACTTCGGTCCGTACGCGCACGCCTGGGCGATCCGCGAGACCGTGGACCTGATGCTGCGGGTCTTCCCGGTGCGCACCTGCTCGGCGGGGGTCTTCAAGCGCTCCGCGCAGATCGGCCGCCCCTGCCTGCTCGGCTACATCGGCAAGTGCTCGGCGCCCTGCGTCGGCCGGATCTCGGCCGAGGACCACCGGCGGCTGGCCGAGGACTTCTGCGACTTCATGGCCGGGCGCACGGGCGCCCATCTGCGCCGGCTGGAGCAGGCGATGCGGGACGCCGCCGAGGAGATGGAGTACGAGAGGGCGGCCCGGCTGCGCGACGACATCGAGGCGCTCCGGCGCGCGATGGAGAAGAGCGCCGTCGTCCTCGCCGACGCCACCGACGCCGACCTGATCGCGGTGGCGGAGGACGAGCTGGAGGCCGCCGTCCAGATCTTCCACGTCCGCGGCGGCCGGGTGCGCGGCCAGCGCGGCTGGGTCACCGACAAGGTCGAGGAGGTGGGCACCGCCGGACTCGTCGAGCACGCCCTCCAGCAGCTCTACGGCGAGGAGAGCGGCGACGCGGTGCCCAGGGAGGTGCTGGTCCAGGCCCTGCCGGAGCCGGCGGAGCCGGTCGCGGCGTGGCTGGCGGACCGGCGGGGCTCGCACGTGGACCTGCGCGTCCCGCAGCGCGGCGACAAGCGCTCCCTGCTGGAGACGGTCCGGCGCAACGCGCAGCAGGCCCTGGCCCTCCACAAGACCAGGCGCGCCTCCGACCTGACCACCCGCTCCCGCGCCCTGGAGGAGATCGCCGAGGCCCTCGGACTGGACTCGGCGCCGCTGCGCATCGAGTGCTTCGACATCTCCCACTTCCAGGGCGACGACGTGGTGGCCTCGATGGTGGTCTTCGAGGACGGGCTGGCCCGCAAGAGCGAGTACCGCCGCTTCCAGATCAAGGGCTTCGCCGGCCAGGACGACGTCCGCGCCATGCACGAGGTGGTCGGCCGCCGCTTCCGCCGCTACCTCCGGGAGCGGCAGCGCACCGGCGAGTGGGCCACGGAGGACGGCTCCGGGGACCTCGGCGCCGCCGCGGACGCCGTGGACGCCGCGGACGGCCCGGACGGCCCGGCCCCGGCCGAGCGGGACACGGACGCGGGCCGGGAGCCCGGCGGGGAGAACGGGAAGGGGAGGCCGCCGAAGTTCGCCTACCCGCCCCAGCTCGTCGTGGTGGACGGCGGGCAGCCCCAGGTCGCCGCCGCCCGGCGGGCCCTGGACGAACTGGGCATCGACGACGTCGCCGTGTGCGGGCTGGCCAAGCGCCTGGAGGAGGTGTGGCTGCCCGGCGAGAGCGACCCGGTGGTCCTGCCCCGTACGAGCGAGGGCCTGTACATGCTCCAGCGGGTCCGCGACGAGGCCCACCGCTTCGCCATCCGCTACCAGCGCGGCAAGCGGTCCCGGTCGCTGAAGGCGGGCCCCCTCGACGCCGTCCCCGGCCTGGGGGAGTCCCGCAAGCAGGCGCTGATCAAGCACTTCGGCTCGGTCAGGCGGCTGCGCGCCGCCACCGTCGAGCAGATCTGCGAGGTGCCGGGCGTCGGCCGCAAGACCGCCGAGGCCGTGGCCGAGGCCCTGCGGCGGGCGGCCCCGGCCGCACCGGCGGTGAACACCGCGACGGGTGAGATCCTGGAAGACCAGTGAGCACGAGCGGACACGAGCAGCACAGCGGCAGCCATCGGGGGAGAGCGCGGATGAGCGAGCGGACGGGAGACGGAACGACGGTGGGTGCGGTCAGGGACGCGGGCACGGCCCCGGGCGCGGCGGCCGACGCCGCGGACACCGGGGGCGAGGGGAGCGCGGCCATCCCCGAACTGGTGATCATCTCCGGCATGTCCGGCGCGGGCCGCAGCACCGCCGCCAAGTGCCTGGAGGACCTCGGCTGGTTCGTGGTGGACAACCTGCCGCCGGCCCTGATCCCCACCATGGTCGACCTGGGCGCCCGCTCGCAGGGCAACGTCGCGAAGATCGCCGTCGTCGTCGACGTCCGAGGGCGCCGCTTCTTCGACAACCTCCGCGAGTCCCTCGCCGACCTCGACGCCAGGAGCGTCACCCGCCGGATCGTCTTCCTGGAGGCGTCCGACGAGGCCCTGGTGCGCCGCTTCGAGTCGGTGCGCCGCCCCCACCCCCTCCAGGGCGACGGGCGGATCGTGGACGGCATCGCCGCCGAGCGCGACCTGCTGCGCGAACTGCGCGGCGACGCGGACCTGGTCATCGACACCTCCGCCCTCAACGTCCACGAACTGCGCGCCAAGCTCGACGCCCAGTTCGCCGGCGAGGAGGAGCCCGAGCTGCGGGCGACCGTGATGTCCTTCGGCTACAAGTACGGCCTCCCCGTCGACGCCGACCTCGTCGTCGACTGCCGCTTCCTGCCCAACCCGCACTGGGTGCCCGGGCTGCGGCCCTACACCGGCCTCAACGAGGAGGTCGCCCAGTACGTCTTCAACCAGCCCGGCGCCAAGGAGTTCCTGGACCGCTACGCGGAGCTGCTCCAGCTCATCGCCGCCGGCTACCGGCGGGAGGGGAAGCGGTACGTGACCGTCGCCGTGGGCTGCACCGGGGGCAAGCACCGCAGCGTCGCGATGTCCGAGAAGCTCGCCCGCCGCCTGGCCTCCGAAGGCGTCGAGACCGTCGTCGTCCACCGCGACATGGGACGCGAGTGACCATCCGCACCCGGCGGCTGCGGCGTCTGGTCACCGCACGCACGAGCCGCGGAGGGACCCCGAAAGTGGTGGCGCTCGGCGGGGGCATGGGCCTGTCCGCCTCCCTGGCGGCGCTGCGCCGGATCACCCGCGACCTGACCGCCGTCGTCACCGTCGCCGACGACGGCGGCTCCAGCGGGCGGCTCCGCGACGAGCTGGACGTGCTGCCGCCCGGGGACCTCCGCAAGGCCCTGGCCGCGCTGTGCGGCGACGACGAGTGGGGCCAGACCTGGGCCCGGGTCATCCAGCACCGCTTCGTCAGCGGGGGCGAGCTGCACGGGCACGCCGTGGGCAACCTCCTCATCGTCGCCCTGTGGGAGCAGCTCGGCGACCACGTCCAGGCCCTCGACCTGGTCGGCAGACTGCTGGGCGCCCACGGCCGGGTGCTGCCCATGTCCGCCGTCCCCCTGGAACTGCGGGCGCTGGTGCGCGGCCACGACCCGGCGCGCCCGGACGAGGTGACCACCGTCCGCGGGCAGGCCACCGTCGCCCTCACCCCCGGCGAGGTGCAGCAGGTGCACCTGGTCCCGCACGACCCGCCCGCCGTCCCCGAGGCGGTCGAGGCGGTCCTCGACGCGGACTGGGTGGTGCTCGGCCCGGGCTCCTGGTTCTCCTCGGTGATCCCGCACCTGCTGGTGCCCGAACTGCTCAAGGCGCTGACCGAGACCCGGGCGCGCCGGGTGCTGTCCCTCAACCTCGCGCCGCAGCCGGGGGAGACCGACGGTTTCTCCCCGCAGCGTCATTTGGAGGTTTTGGCACGACACGCCCCTAAACTCGCCTTCGACGTGGTGCTGGCCGACCGGGCCGCCGTGCCCGACGAGGAGGGCCTCCGCGAGGCCGCCCGGCGGCTCGGCGGCGCGGTCGAGCTGGCTCCGGTGGCCGCGGCCGGCGAAGGACCGCCCCGGCACGACCCGGAACTGCTGGCCGCCGCGTACGACCGTATTTTTCGAATGCATGGAAGGATCGGCCCATGGCGATGACGGCAGCGGTGAAGGACGAGATCTCCCGGCTTCCCGTCACCCGGACCTGCTGCCGGAAGGCGGAGGTCTCGTCGGTCCTGAGGTTCGCGGGCGGCCTGCACCTGGTGAGCGGGCGCATCGTGATCGAGGCCGAGCTGGACACCAGTATCGCCGCGCGCAGACTGCGCAAGGACATCCTGGAGATCTTCGGGCACACCTCCGACCTGGTGGTGATGGCCCCCAGCGGACTGCGCCGCGGCAGCCGCTACGTCGTGCGGGTGGTGGCCGGCGGCGACCAGCTCGCCCGGCAGACCGGACTGGTCGACGGCCGCGGCCGCCCCGTGCGCGGCCTGCCGCCCCAGGTGGTCTCCGGAGCCACCTGCGACGCCGAGGCCGCCTGGCGCGGCGCCTTCCTGGCCCACGGCTCGCTCACCGAGCCCGGCCGCTCCTCCTCCCTGGAGATCACCTGCCCCGGCCCCGAGGCCGCCCTGGCCCTCGTCGGCGCGGCCCGGCGGCTCCAGATCGCCGCCAAGGCCCGCGAGGTGCGGGGCGTGGACCGCGTGGTCGTCCGCGACGGGGACGCCATCGGCGCGCTGCTCACCCGGCTGGGCGCCCACGAGTCCGTCCTCGCCTGGGAGGAGCGCCGGCTGCGCCGCGAGGTGCGGGCCACCGCCAACCGCCTGGCCAACTTCGACGACGCCAACCTGCGCCGCTCGGCCCGCGCCGCCGTCGCCGCGGGCGCCCGTGTGCAGCGCGCGCTGGAGATCCTGGGCGACGACGTGCCCGAGCACCTGGCCGCCGCCGGACGGCTGCGGATGGAGCACAAGCAGGCCTCCCTGGAGGAGCTGGGCGCGCTCGCCGACCCGCCGCTGACCAAGGACGCGGTCGCCGGCCGCATCCGGCGGCTGCTCGCCATGGCCGACAAGCGCGCCGCCGACCTGGGCATCCCGGGCACCGAGTCCAACCTGACGGAGGAGATGGTCGGCTGACCCGCCGCCACGGCAGTCGCCACGGCAGTGCTGTCGCGTCCCTCCCGCACCCTCCTGCTCGCCGCTCCCTCGCGTTTCGCGGGGGCCTCCACGGGAACACCCGGGAATCCCCGGGCCGTCCGCCACACCGTGCCCGGAGGGTGGCCGATGTCACTCCCGGGCCCCTGGCGCGGTAGGGTCGGAGGTGGTCGGGGACGTCCCTAACAGCATTCGCCGGTGCTCGCGCCGGCGTACCCAACGAGGAGATCGGTTCGTGACGATCCGCGTAGGCATCAACGGATTTGGCCGTATCGGTCGCAACTACTTCCGCGCGCTCCTGGAGCAGGGCGCGGATGTCGAGATCGTCGGTGTCAACGACCTGACCGACAACGCGACCCTGGCGCACCTGCTGAAGTACGACAGCATCCTGGGCCGCCTCAAGCAGGACATCAGTCACACCGCCGACACGATCACGGTGGGCGGCAAGACCTTCAAGACGATGGCCGAGCGCGACCCGGCCGCCCTCCCGTGGGGCGACCTGGGCGCCGACATCGTCATCGAGTCCACCGGCATCTTCACCAAGCGCGACGACGCCGCCAAGCACCTGGCGGCCGGTGCGAAGAAGGTCCTGATCTCGGCCCCGGCCAAGAACGAGGACATCACCGTCGTCATGGGCGTCAACCACGAGGCCTACGACCCGGAGAAGCACCACGTCGTCTCCAACGCCTCCTGCACCACCAACTGCGTGGCGCCGATGGCGAAGGTCATGGACGAGAACTTCGGCATCGTCAAGGGGATGATGACGACCGTTCACGCCTACACCAACGACCAGCGCATCCTGGACTTCCCGCACAAGGACCTGCGCCGCGCCCGCGCCGCCGCCGAGAACATCATCCCCACCTCGACCGGCGCCGCCAAGGCCACCGCCCTCGTCCTGCCGCAGCTCAAGGGCAAGCTGGACGGCATCGCCATGCGCGTGCCCGTCCCGACCGGCTCGGTCACCGACCTCGTGCTGGAGCTCGACCGCGAGGTCACCAAGGACGAGGTCAACAACGCCTTCCAGAAGGCCGCCGAGGGCCAGCTGAAGGGCATCCTGGAGTACACCGAGGACCCGATCGTCTCCTCGGACATCGTCAACTGGCCGGCCTCCTGCACCTTCGACTCCTCCCTGACCATGGTTCAGGGCAAGCAGGTCAAGGTCGTCGGCTGGTACGACAACGAGTGGGGCTACTCCAACCGCCTCGTGGACCTGACCGTCTACGTCGGCGAGCGGCTCTGACCGCTGCCCGGCCGCCGTCCGGCGGACAAGGGCACGGAAGACTGTGAGAGGAGAGGGCTCGCAGGGCGCGACGCCGCGTTCCTGCGGGCCCTCTCCCGCGACCGATCCACCCCACGGACCACTCCAGGGACCACTACGGAGCCGTACATGAAGACGATCGACGACCTCCAGGTCGCGGGCAGGCGGGTCTTCGTCCGCGCCGACCTGAACGTTCCGCTCGACGGCGGGACGATCACCGACGACGGACGCATCCGCGCCGCCCTCCCGACGATCACCAAGCTGGCCGAGGCCGGCGCCAAGGTGATCGTCGCCTCCCACCTGGGCCGCCCCAAGGGCGCCCCCGACCCGACGTTCTCCCTCGCCCCCGTCGCGAAGCGGCTGGGCGAACTCCTCGACGCCCGGGTCGAGTTCGCCACCGACACCGTCGGGGACTCCGCGAAGTCCACCGTCGCCGCCCTCGGCGACGGCCGGGTCGCGGTGCTGGAGAACCTCCGCTTCAACCCCGGCGAGACCAGCAAGGACGACGCCGAGCGGGGCGCCTTCGCCGACAGCCTCGCCGCCCTCGCCGACCTCTACGTCGGCGACGGCTTCGGCGCCGTGCACCGCAGGCACGCCTCCGTCTACGACCTCCCGGCGCGGCTGCCCCACGCCGCCGGCGACCTCATCGCCACCGAGGTCGGCGTCCTGCGCAGGCTCACCGAGGACGTGAAGCGCCCGTACGCGGTCGTCCTCGGCGGCGCCAAGGTCTCCGACAAGCTCGGCGTCATCGAGCACCTGCTGGAGCGCGCCGACCGGATCCTCGTCGGCGGCGGCATGGCGTACACCTTCCTCAAGGCCCAGGGGCACGAGATCGGCGCCTCGCTGCTCCAGGAGGACCAGATCCCGGCCGTCCGGGAGTACCTGGAGCGCGCGCGGGAGCGCGGCGTGGAGTTCGTCCTGCCGGTGGACGTCGTGGCCGCCGCCGAGTTCCCGGACCTGGCGGCCAAGGCCCCGACCGACCCCGTCACCGTCGCCGCGGACGCCATCCCGGCCGACCTGATGGGCCTGGACATCGGCCCGCGCAGCCGCGAGCTGTACGCCTCGAAGCTCGCCGACGCCGCCACCGTCTTCTGGAACGGCCCGATGGGCGTCTTCGAGCACCCGGACTACGCCGACGGCACCCGGGCCGTCGCCCGGGCGCTGACCGACAGCCCGGCCTTCACCGTCGTCGGCGGCGGCGACTCCGCCGCGGCCGTCCGCATCCTCGGCTTCGACGAGAAGGCCTTCGGCCACATCTCGACCGGCGGCGGCGCCAGCCTCGAGTACCTGGAGGGCAAGACGCTCCCCGGTCTCGCGGCGCTGGAGGACTCGTGAGCCGGGCGCACCCCCCGGCGGCGGCCGGGGGAGCCCGCGCGGCCGCCGGGCCGCAGACGACCGCGATGCCCGCACCCTCCCGCCGCGCAGGCGACGGCGACACGGACCGCCGCCGCGGCGGAGCGAACTGAAAGGCCCTCCACATGGCAACCCGCACCCCGCTGATGGCGGGCAACTGGAAGATGAACCTCAACCACCTCGAGGCCATCGCCCACGTCCAGAAGCTCGCCTTCGCGCTGAACGACAAGGACCACGAGGCCGTCGAGGTCGCGGTCCTGCCCCCCTTCACCGACCTGCGCTCGGTGCAGACCCTGGTCGACGGCGACAAGCTGAGGATCCGCTACGGAGCCCAGGACATCTCGGCGCACGACTCCGGCGCGTACACCGGAGAGGTCTCCGGCGCCATGCTCGCCAAGCTGAACTGCACCTACGCGGTGATCGGCCACTCCGAGCGGCGCCAGTACCACAACGAGACCGACGAGCTGTGCAACGCCAAGGTCAAGGCCGCCTACAAGCACGGTCTGACGCCGATCCTGTGCGTCGGCGAGGGCCTGGACGTCCGCAAGGCGGGCAACCAGGTCGCGCACACGCTCGCCCAGGTGGACGGCGCGCTCGACGGCGTCCCCGCCGAGCAGGTGGCGGGCATCGTCATCGCCTACGAGCCGGTGTGGGCCATCGGCACCGGCGAGGTCGCCACCCCCGAGGACGCCCAGGAGGTGTGCGGCGCCGTCCGCGGCCGGCTGGCCGAGCTGTACGGCCGGGAGACGGCCGACTCGGCCCGCATCCAGTACGGCGGATCGGTGAAGGCGGGGAACGTCGCCGCGATCATGGCGCAGCCCGACGTGGACGGCGCGCTGGTCGGCGGAGCCTCGCTGGACGTGGACGAGTTCGTGAGGATCGTCCGCTTCCGCGACCAGTAGCGGACCGGCAACGCGACCGGCGGCCGGTGACGGCGGGCCGCGCACGTCGTACCCTGTCGGGGCCGGGAGCGGGCACACCAGCGCCTCCCGGCCCCGTACCCTGCAAGTCCCCAGAGTTTTCCACAGTCATCCGTCCGAGAGAGTTGGTCCAGCCGTGATCATGGGGTTCTCCATCGCCCTCGTCGTCTTCAGCCTGCTGCTGATGCTGCTCGTGCTGATGCACAAGGGAAAGGGCGGCGGCCTCTCCGACATGTTCGGCGGCGGCATGCAGTCCACCGTCGGCGGCTCCTCGGTCGCCGAGCGCAACCTCGACCGCATCACGGTCGTGGTGGGCCTGATCTGGTTCGCCATCATCGTCGCGCTCGGCATTCTGATGAAGCTCGACTCCTGACGCGGTCCGGCTTTCCCGGCCTATCATGTGGCTCGCGTCCAACGGGCCCGGGAGCGGTAACTCCGGTCCGTGGACGTGCGTTGGGCCCTACGTACACTGGGGCACCCGCAGCGGAGCCGCCTGTCGATGCTCCGCGGCATCATGAGGCAGGGAGTTACGACCGTGGCAAGTGGCAACGCGATTCGGGGAAGCCGGGTCGGAGCGGGGCCGATGGGAGAGGCCGAGCGGGGCGAGTCCGCGCCGCGCATCCGCATCCCCTTCTGGTGCTCGAACGGGCATGAGACCCGGCCCAGCTTCGCCAGTGACGCGCAGATCCCGGAGACCTGGGACTGTCCGCGCTGTGGTTTCCCGGCCGGCAAGGATCGGGACAACCCACCGGACCCGCCGCGCACCGAGCCGTACAAGACGCACCTGGCGTACGTGCGCGAGCGACGCAGCGACGCCGACGGCGAGGCGATCCTCGCCGAGGCGCTGGCCAAGCTCCGCGGCGAGATCTGACCGCGCGAACGGGCCGTCGTTCCATTAGGTTGGGACGCGGCGGGGTTCGTCACGAGAGAAGTGGACTGAGTTCGCAGATGAACGCTGAAGGCCGCGGAAGGCTCGACCGTATGCCGCAGTGGCAGGCGCTGGCCAGGCACCGCGAGGAACTGGGCGAGGTGCACCTGCGAGAGCTGTTCGCCGAGGACCCACGGCGAGGCGAGCGGTACGGCGTCCAGGTGGGGGACCTGTACCTGGACTACTCCAAGAACCTGGTCACCGACGAGACGCTGCGTCTGCTGCGCGAGCTGGCCGAGGCCGCCGGCGTCGCCGGGCTGCGGGACGCGATGTTCCGCGGCGAGAGGATCAACACCACGGAGCGGCGGGCCGTGCTCCACACCGCCCTGAGGGCCCCGCGGGACGCGGTGATCGAGGTGGACGGGGAGAACGTCGTCCCCGCGGTGCACGCCGTGCTCGACAGGATGTCCGACTTCGCCCGCAGGGTGCGCGCCGGGGAGTGGACCGGCCACACCGGCAGGCGGATCAGGAACGTCGTCAACATCGGCATCGGCGGTTCCGACCTGGGGCCCGCCATGGCCTACGAGGCGCTGCGCGCCTACACCGACCGGGAGTTGGACGTCCGCTTCGTGTCCAACGTGGACGGCGCCGACCTGTACGAGGCGCTGCGGGACCTGGACCCGGCCGAGACGCTGTTCGTCGTCGCCTCCAAGACCTTCACCACGATCGAGACCATCACCAACGCCACCTCGGCCAAGGACTGGCTGCTCCAGGGCCTGGGCGCCGGCGAGGACGCGGTGGCCCGGCACTTCGTGGCGCTGTCGACCAACACCGAGGCGGTCGCGAAGTTCGGCATCGACACGGCCAACATGTTCGAGTTCTGGGACTGGGTCGGCGGGCGCTACTCCTACGACTCGGCCATCGGCCTGTCGCTGATGATCGCCATCGGCCCGGACCGCTTCCACGAGATGCTGGACGGCTTCCGCACCGTCGACGAGCACTTCCGCACCGCGCCGCCCGAGGAGAACGCCCCGCTGCTGCTGGGCCTGCTGGGCGTCTGGTACGGCTCCTTCTTCGACGCGCAGTCGCACGCCGTGCTGCCCTACAGCCACTACCTGTCGAAGTTCACCGCCTACCTCCAGCAGCTCGACATGGAGTCCAACGGCAAGTCGGTCGACCGGCGGGGCGAGCCGGTGGACTGGCAGACCGGCCCGGTGGTCTGGGGCACCCCCGGCACCAACGGCCAGCACGCCTACTTCCAGCTCCTCCACCAGGGCACCAAGCTGATTCCCGCGGACCTGATCGGCTTCGCCCGGCCGGTGGACACCCTGCCGCCCGCGCTCGCGGCCCAGCACGACCTGCTGATGGCCAACCTCTTCGCCCAGGGCCAGGCCCTGGCCTTCGGCAAGACCGAGGAGGAGGTCCGCGCGGAGGGCGTCGGGGAGGAGCAGGTGCCGCACCGCACGTTCCGGGGCAACCGCCCCACCACGACGATCCTGGCCGCCGAACTGACCCCGTCGGTGCTGGGGCAGCTCGTCGCGCTGTACGAGCACAAGGTGTTCGTCCAGGGCGCGGTCTGGAACGTCAACTCCTTCGACCAGTGGGGCGTGGAACTGGGCAAGGCCCTCGCCAAGCGCATCGAGCCCGCGCTGACCGAGGGCGCGCGGGTGGAGGGGCTGGACGCCTCCACCTCGGCCCTGGCGGCCCGCTACCGGGCGCTGCGCGGCCGCTGACGCCCACGACGGGCCCGCACCGTCGGAACACGGACGGCGGCCCCGCTCCCGTCACGGGAGCGGGGCCGCCGCTTGGGGCCCGGCCGTCTCCTCCGGCCGGGCCCGGTCACTCCCGCGCGGAGGCGGGGAGACGGGCCGCCGCCGCCTCGTCGAGGATCCACAGGGTGCGCTCGCGGCCCCGGGCGCCGGAGGCGGGGGTGCGCAGCGGATCCGCGCCCTCCAGCGCGGCGGCGACCGCCTCCGCCTTGTCCTCGCCGGCCGCCAGCAGCCAGACCTCCCGGGCCGCCCGCAGGGCCGGGAGCGTGAGGGAGATCCGGGTCGGCGGCGGTTTGGGGGCCTCCAGGACGCCGACCACCGTGCGCTCCTCCTCCCGTACGGCCGGGTGCCCGGGGAAGAGGGAGGCGACATGGGTGTCCGGGCCCAGCCCCAGCAGCAGGACGTCGAAGGCCGGCACCCGGGGCGCGGCAGTGTTCCCGGCGTTCCCGGCGCTCGCAGTGTTCCCGGTGTTCCCGGCGCTCGCAGCCTCGGCCAGCTCGGCCGCGTACGCCGCGGCGGCGGACGCCGCGTCGGCGCCGTACGGCCCGTCGGAGGCGGGCATCGGGTGGACGCGCGCCGGGTCCAGCGGGACCGCGTCCAGGAACGCCTCGCGCGCCTGGGTGTGATTGCGGTCCGGGTCGCCGTCGGGCAGGAACCGCTCGTCGCCCCACCACAGGTCGACGCGGGACCAGTCCACGCCGTCCCGGCCCGGCGCCTGGGCCAGGGCCGCCAGCAGGGCGTTGCCGTTGCGGCCCCCGGTCAGCACGACGGACGCGCCGCCGCGGGCGGTCTGGGCGTCGGCCAGGGCGGTGATCAGACGTGCCGCCGTGGCCCGGGCCATCCGCTCCTTGTCGGGGTGGACGACGACCCGCGGGGGCCGGGAAGGAGCCTGTCCGGGGACGGTCACCGGGCCTTCCCCTTCCCCTTGCCGCCGGACCCGCCGGACCGGTCCACGACCGCCTCGCCGGGGCTCTCCGCTGCCGCCCCGCCGTTCCGCCCGGCCTTCTTCCCGCCGGTCCCGGCCTCCTGCCCGGCGTCCCCGGCGGGCTCCGCCGTGGACTCCGCCGCCGTCGGCCCGGGGGCGTGCAGCCGGTCGACGCCCAGGCGGACCGCCCGGGCGTAGGTCTCGTCCGGGTCCAGCCGCCGCAGTTCCTCCGCGATCAGCTCGGCCGTGGAACGCCGGTGGAGGGCCACGTTCCGGTCGGGCTGGCCGGGTACGGACAGCTTCGCCAGCGCGCCGTCGCCGCGGGTCAGGCAGATGTCGCCCTCGTCCGTCACCAGCCGGACGGCCGTGAGGCCCGGGCCGTCGGAGACCGTGCGGTCCACGGGGACCTCCAGCCGGTCGGCGAGCCAGAGCGCCAGCAGCTCGTTGCTGGGGTTGTACTCCTCGCCCCGGACCTCCGCCCCGGTGATCCGGGCCTGCTTCTGGTCCAGTGCGGCGGCCAGCACGCTGCGCCACAGGGTGATGCGGGTCCAGGCCAGGTCGGTGTCGCCGGGCGCGTAGGTGTCGGCGCGCCGGCCGAGGGTGGCGACCGGGTCCTCGGTCTCCGCCGCGTCGGTGATCCGGCGCTGGGCGAGGGCGCCCAGCGGGTCCTTCGAGGGGTACTCGGGCGCGTCGGCGGGCCACCAGACGACGACCGGGGCGTCCGGCAGCAGCAGCGGCAGCACGACGCTGTGGGCGTGGGGGGCCAGCTCGCCGTGGAGCCGCAGCAGGACCGTCTCCCCGGTGCCGGTGTCGCCGCCCAGCCGCACCTCGGCGTCGAGCCGCGCCATGGCGCGGTCCCGGGGGGAGCGCCCCGGGCGCCGGATGACGACCAGGATCCGCGAGGGGTGCTCCTTGGACGCCTCGTTGGCGGCCTTCAGCGCGTCGTAGTGGCTGCCCTCGTCCGTCACGATCACGAGCGTGAGCACCATGCCGATGGCCGGGCTGCCCATCGCCCGCCGCGCCTGCACCAGAGCGGCGTTGATCTGGCCGGACGTGGTGTCCGTGAGGTCGATGTTCATGGCCGCCGCCAGCTCCGTCCGTCGCGTGCGAGCATCTCGTCGGCCGCCTGTGGACCCCAGGTCCCGGCGGTGTACGGCTCGGGCCTGCCGTGCGCCTCCCAGTACTCCTCGACGGGGTCGAGGATCTCCCAGGACCGCTCGACCTCCTGGTGCCGGGGGAAGAGGTTGGCGTCGCCCAGCAGGACGTCCAGGATGAGCCGTTCGTACGCCTCGGGGCTGGACTCGGTGAAGGACTCGCCGTAGGCGAAGTCCATCGTCACGTCCCGGATCTCCATCGAGGTGCCGGGCACCTTGGAGCCGAACCGGATCGTGACGCCCTCGTCCGGCTGCACCCGGATGACCAGGGCGTTCTGGCCCAGTTCCCGGGTGTCGGTGGCGTCGAAGGGGGAGTAGGGGGCGCGCTGGAAGACCACCGCGATCTCGGTCACCCGGCGGCCCAGCCGCTTGCCGGTGCGCAGGTAGAAGGGGACGCCCGCCCAGCGGCGGTTGTCGATCTCCAGCTTGATGGCGGCGTAGGTGTCGGTCCGGGAGGCGGGGTCGATGCCCTCCTCCTCCAGGTAGCCGGGCACCCTCCGGCCGCCCTGCCAGCCGGCCTGGTACTGTCCGCGCACGGTGTAGCGGCCCAGGTCCTTCGGCAGCCGCACGGCGTTGAGCACCTTCAGCTTCTCGGTGACCAGCGCCTTGGCGTCGAAGGAGGAGGGCTCCTCCATGGCGGTCAGGGCCAGCAGCTGGAGCAGGTGGTTCTGGATGACGTCGCGCGCCGCGCCGATGCCGTCGTAGTAGCCCGCGCGGCCGCCGATCCCGATGTCCTCGGCCATCGTGATCTGCACGTGGTCGACGTAGGAGCGGTTCCACAGCGGCTCGAACATCGTGTTGGCGAAGCGCAGCGCCAGGATGTTCTGGACGGTCTCCTTGCCCAGGTAGTGGTCGATCCGGAAGACGTCGGACTGGCGGAAGACCCGGTGGACGACCTGGTTCAGCTCCTGCGCGCTGGCCAGGTCGTGGCCGAAGGGCTTCTCGATGACCGCGCGGCGCCAGGAGCCCTCCGGGGCGTCGGTCAGCCCGTGCTTCTTGAGCTGCTGGAGGACCGTGGGGAAGAACTTCGGGGGCACCGAGAGGTAGAAGGCGAAGTTGCCGCCGGTGCCGCGCGTCTTGTCCAGGTCCTCGATGGTCGCCTTCAGGGAGCGGAAGGCGTCGTCGTCGTCGAAGACGCCGGGCACGAACCGCATGCCCTCGCCGAGCTGCCGCCAGACCTCCTCGCGGAAGGGGGTGCGGGCGTACTGCTTGACGGAGTCGTGCACGACCTGGCAGAAGTCCTGGTCCTCCCAGTCGCGGCGGGCGAAGCCGATCAGGGAGAACCCCGGGGGCAGCAGACCCCGGTTGGCGAGGTCGTACACCGCCGGCATCAGCTTTTTCCGTGACAGATCGCCCGTGACGCCGAAGATCACCAGGCCCGACGGCCCCGCGATGCGCGGGAGCCGCCGGTCCTGTGCGTCACGCAGCGGGTTGGCTGCGCTGGTCACCTGCGTCATGCCTCCTTCGGGGCGAGACGCTTCAGCTCGGCCTCGGTGGAGGCCAGCAGGTCGTTCCAGGCCTTCTCGAACTTCTCGACGCCCTCCACCTCCAGCAGCTCGACGACCTCGTCGTAGTCGATGCCGAGCTTGGCGATCGCGTCGAGGTCGGCGCGGGCCTGCTCGTAGGTGCCGCGCACCGTGTCGCCCGTGACCTCGCCGTGGTCGGCGACGGCCTTCAGGGTGGCCTCCGGCATGGTGTTCACGGTGCCGGGGGCGACCAGCTCGGTGACGTAGAGGGTGTCGGGGTAGGCCGGGTCCTTCACGCCGGTGGAGGCCCACAGCGGACGCTGCCGGTTGGCGCCGGCGGCCTCCAGGGACGTCCAGCGGTCGGAGGCGACGACCTCCTCGTACGCCTGGTAGGCCAGCCGGGCGTTGGCCAGCGCCGCCCTGCCCTTGAGCGCCAGGGCCTCGTCGGTGCCCAGGGCGGTCAGGCGCTTGTCGATCTCGGTGTCCACCCGGGAGACGAAGAACGACGCCACGGAGTGGATCTTGGACAGGTCCAGGCCCTTCTCCCTGGCCTTCTCCAGACCCGCGACGTAGGCGTCCATCACCATCCGGTAGCGCTCGATGGAGAAGATCAGCGTGACGTTGACGCTGATGCCCGAGGCGATGGTCTCCGTGATCGCCGGGAGGCCGGCGCGGGTGGCCGGGATCTTGATGAAGGTGTTGGGGCGGTCCACCAGCCAGGCGAGCTGCTTGGCCTCGGCGACCGTCGGCTGCGTGGCGTGGGCCAGCCGCGGGTCCACCTCGATGGAGACCCGGCCGTCCAGACCGCCGGTGGCGTCGAACACCGGGCGCAGCACGTCGGCGGCGTCCCGGACGTCGGCGGTGGTGATCATCCGGATGGCCTCCTCCACCGTCACGCCGCGCGAGGCCAGGTCGGAGAGCTGCTGGTCGTAGCCGTGCCCCTCGGAGATGGCCTTCTGGAAGATCGACGGGTTGGTGGTGACGCCCACGACGTGCTGCTCGTCGAGCAGCTCGGCGAGGTTGCCGGACGTGATGCGCTGGCGCGACAGGTCGTCCAGCCAGATCGCCACGCCTTCGTCCGTGAGGCGCTTGAGTGCGTCTGTCATGGGAAATGCATCTCCTGATTCTCTGCCTAGTGGTGCCCGGTGGCGCCTGCGGCGTCCCGTCGGTGTCAGCTCGCGGCGGCGGCGACCGATTCCCGGGCGGCGGCGACGACGGCCTCCGGGGTCAGTCCGAACTCGCGGAAGAGCACCTTGTAGTCGGCCGAGGCGCCGAAGTGCTCCAGGGAGACGATCCGTCCGGCGTCGCCGACGTACCGGTGCCAGGTCAGCCCGACACCGGCCTCGACCGCCACGCGGGCCTTCACCGACGGCGGCAGCACGCTGTCGCGGTACTCCTGCTCCTGCTCCTCGAACCACTCCAGGCACGGCATCGACACCACCCGGGTGGGAACGCCCTCGGCCTGGAGGGTCTCGCGGGCGGCGACGGCCAGCTGCACCTCGGAGCCGGTGGCGATGATCACCACCCGCGGCTCGCCGCCCTCCGCCTCGGCCAGCACGTAGCCGCCGCGGGCGGCGTCCTCGTTCGGCTCGTAGGTCGGCACGTTCTGGCGGGTCAGCGCGATGCCGTGCGGGGCCGGGCGCTCGCTGTGGCGGCGCATGATCTCGCGCCAGGCGATGGCCGTCTCGTTGGCGTCGGCCGGGCGGACCATGTTCAGGCCCGGAATGGCGCGCAGCGCGGCCAGGTGCTCCACCGGCTGGTGGGTCGGCCCGTCCTCGCCCAGGCCGATGGAGTCGTGCGTCCACACGTAGGTGACCGGCAGCTTCATCAGCGCCGCCAGCCGCACCGCCGGACGCATGTAGTCGGAGAAGACCAGGAACGTGCCGCCGTAGATCCGGGTGTTGCCGTGCAGCGCGATGCCGTTCATGGTGGAGCCCATGGCGTGCTCGCGGATGCCGAAGTGGATCGTGCGGCCGTAGGGGTTCGCCTCCGGCAGCGGGTTGTCCGCCGGCAGGAAGGACGACGAGGCGTCGATCGTGGTGTTGTTGGAACCCGCGAGGTCGGCGGAGCCGCCCCACAGCTCGGGGAGCACGCCGCCCAGCGCCTTGAGCACCGCGCCGGACGCCTTGCGGGTCGCCACGTCCTTGCCCGCCTGGAAGACCGGCAGGGCCTTCTCCCAGCCCTCGGGGAGCTTCCCCGCGGCGATCCGGTCGAACTCGGCGGCGCGCTCGGGGTTGGCCTCGCGCCACTCGGCGAACCGCTTGTCCCACTCGGCGCGCGCCTCGCGGCCCCGGTCGACCACCTTGCGGGCGTGGGCGAGAACCTCGTCGGCCACCTCGAAGTGCTTCTCCGGGTCGAAGCCCAGCACGCGCTTGGTGGCGGCGACCTCCTCCTCGCCCAGCGCCGAGCCGTGCGACGCCTCGGTGTTCTGGGCGTTCGGCGCGGGCCAGGCGATGATCGTGCGGGCGGCGATGATCGAAGGACGCCCGGTCTCCTCCCGCGCCGCCTTCAGGGCCGCGTACAGCGCCTGCACGTCGAAGTCGCCGTTGGGCGCCTGCTCGATGCGCTGGACGTGCCAGCCGTACGCCTCGTACCGCTTCAGGACGTCCTCGGACAGCGCGGTCGCGGTGTCGCCCTCGATGGAGATGTGGTTGTCGTCGTACAGGGCGACGAGGTTGCCCAGCTTCTGGTGGCCGGCCAGCGAGGACGCCTCGGCGGAGATGCCCTCCTCCAGGTCGCCGTCGGAGACGATCGCCCAGATGGTGTGGTCGAAGGGGGAGGTGCCGGGAGCGGCGTCCGGGTCGAACAGCCCCCGCTCGTAGCGGGCGGCCATCGCCATGCCCACGGCGTTGGCGATGCCCTGCCCCAGCGGGCCGGTGGTGGTCTCGACGCCGACCGTGTGGCCGTACTCCGGGTGGCCGGGGGTCTTGCTGCCCCAGGTGCGGAATGCCTTCAGGTCGTCCAGCTCCAGGCCGTAGCCGGACAGGTAGAGCTGGATGTAGAGCGTCAGGCTGGTGTGGCCCGGGGAGAGGACGAACCGGTCCCGGCCGGCCCATCGCGCGTCCGACGGATCGTGCCGCATCAGCTTCTGGAAGAGCAGGTACGCCGCGGGGGCCAGGCTCATGGCCGTACCCGGATGGCCGTTGCCGACTTTCTGTACGGCGTCCATGGCCAGAACCCGGGCGGTGTCGACAGCCCGCCGGTCCAGTTCGGTCCACTCGAGGTCTGTGGTGGTCGGCTTGGTGCTCACCCTGAGTCAGGGCTCCTCTCCACATGTCGAAGGCCGGTGTCGGTTGGATCACACCGGGCGCTGTCGAGCGTACCCCCGCCGGTGTTCCCCCTTTTCGGCCGCTCATCCTTTGGATGAGGGGCCGAAGGGGCCGGTGTGCGAAACACCTCAAACCGGGTGCGCGCCCGGGGTCCGGCGGGCATGTGATGACCACGGAGCGCACATGAGCGACGCGTTTGACGACCACGGAGCGCACATGAGCGAGGTCGTCCCGCGAGGACCGTCCTCACGCTCCGTGACACGCGCCGGGACGGCTCCGGGGCCGCCGCGCGGCGGCCCCGGAGCCGCCCCCTCCGGGTGCGGTGCGCGCGTGGTCCGGGTGTGGCGTACACCAACACGGGCCACCCCGGGGCGGAGCGGCATATGGCCAGCGTCTACAGTGGCGTGGTACGCGCGGGTCGTGTCCGGATCCTCCGGCCGTGGCCCGTCTGTTCCCACGCGGCGCGAGCCGCGCTTGTCGCATTGTGATCAGGGGTGTCCGTGACGGCCGTCGAATCCCGTCCCGCGGGTGGGGATACCGCCCACTCCCGGAGGGCCGTGGGGGAGCTCGAAGCGAGCCCGGTGCGCCGGCCGCTCGGAGCCCGTGTCAAGGGCTTCGTGGCGCTGACCAAGCCGCGGATCATCGAACTGCTGCTGATCACCACCATTCCGGTGATGTTCCTCGCCGAGCAGGGCGTCCCCGACCTGTGGCTGGTCCTGGCCACCTGCGTGGGCGGCTACCTGTCGGCGGGCGGCGCCAACGCGCTGAACATGTACATCGACCGGGACATCGACGCCCTGATGCACCGCACCGAGCGGCGTCCGCTGGTGACGGGGATCGTCTCGCCGAGGGAGGGGCTGGTCTTCGGCCTGGTCCTGGCCGTGGTCTCCACCCTGTGGTTCGGTCTGCTGGTCAACTGGCTCTCGGCCGCCCTCTCCCTGGGCGCGCTGCTGTTCTACGTCGTCGTCTACACGATGATCCTCAAGCGGCGCACCGCCCAGAACATCGTCTGGGGCGGCATCGCGGGCTGCATGCCGGTCCTCATCGGCTGGTCGTCGGTGAAGAACGAGGTCAGCTGGGCCGCCGTCGTCCTCTTCCTGGTCATCTTCTTCTGGACGCCGCCGCACTACTGGCCGCTGTCGATGAAGGTCAAGGACGACTACGCGCGCGTCGGAGTGCCGATGCTCCCGGTGATCGCGGGCAACCGGGCCGTGGCCCGGCAGATCGTGGTCTACAGCTGGGTCATGGTGGCCGTCTCCCTGTCCCTGTGGCCGCTGGGGTACGTCGGCTGGTTCTACCCGCTCGTCGCGGGCGTCGCGGGCGCCTGGTGGCTGTGGGAGGCCCATGCCCTCCACGCCCGCGCCAAGGCCGGGGTGACGGGCGCGAAGCTCAAGGAGATGCGGCTGTTCCACTGGTCCATCACCTATGTGTCGCTGCTGTTCGTGGCGGTGGCGGTGGACCCCTTCCTGCGCTGACGCCCGCGCCGTCGCGGGCGGGCCGCAAGTGGCGCAGGCCACGCGCGGCCCCGGTCGCCAGGTGATCTACCCGTGGGTAGCATCCTGTTCATGGCCAAGACACAGCAGGCGGAAGAGACCCGGCCCGACGCGGGGGCCCAGCGCCGGGTGACCAAGCTCGCCAAGGAGATCACCGCGTTCGCCAAGGAGCGCGGCGGCAGCGCCGACGGCCAGATCGCCTACATCGGGCAGCGCGGTGTGCGCCTCGTCCTCGTCGGCGCCGACGGCGGCTGGGGCGACCTGGTGGCTCCCTCGCGGGAGGTCGCGGAGCAGGCCGCCGAGAAGGCCGGGGTCACCCTCCACGAGGCCCTCGACGGCGACCTCGCCGCCCGCATCCGCACCGGCCCCTACGAGTGGGAGCGGATGGCCGGCATCCAGCTCGGCGGCCCGAGGGACCGCTGAGACCGCCCCCGGAGCACGGAGCCGGGCCGGAGCCGAAGGGCTCCGGCCCGGC